>CAMWJD010000051.1 GCA_947174515.1 uncultured Porphyromonadaceae bacterium | reverse complement strand
ATATAAAATAGGGTATTAACAATTTTTAGATAAAAAAAATTTTATTTTCCGTTTGAATATGTTAATTTTGTATGTTAAATGTGTAGTTCGTTACTTAATTTAGGTATCCACTATGCTCTTCAATAAAGACTAACCTAAAAATTAATTTCATGTATAGCGATCCGAAAGAGTGTCTCTATTGCACCAACAATGAGACTCTTCACAATCTCATGATAGAGATTGCCCCTTTAAGCGTATCAAGAGCGTTTTTATTCAAGGAACAGACCTATCGCGGACGTTGTCTTGTTGCATACAACAGACATGTAAATGACCTTAACGAACTTTCAGATGCAGAAAGAGATGCATTCATGAAAGATGTGGTCATTGTTACCCGCGCGATGGATAAGGTTTTCCATCCTGAGAAAATAAACTATGGTGCTTATAGCGACAAACTTTCTCACCTTCATTTCCATCTTGCTCCAAAGTATGTAGATGGCCCTGATTATGGCGGCACTTTTAGAATGAATCCGGGAGAAACATATCTTTCAGATGAGGAATATTCCAAGATGGTGGAAGATATGCGGCGAGCTATCGACGAAGAAAAATAATAACAAATTAATAACAATCAAATGAAAAAAACTGCAATAGCAGCTCTTATGCTTGCTGCTTCAACAGTCTCATGGGCTCAATATTCCCATACGGTCAATGCCGACAACCTCGGCCGTGGCGTCCTTGCCGTGAAGGCTAACAAGGGAGTATTTGTGTCTTGGCGCTCTTTGCCCACCGATGACGCTAAACTTGGATTTGACGTATATCGCGATGGTGTCAAGATCAATGATGCTCCATTGACTAAAATGACAAATTTCACGGATGAAGAAGGAACTGTAAATTCAAAATACACGATTAAGGCTGTCCTGAACGGAGAAGTGAAAGAATCATCAGATGTCAATAATGTATGGGCTTCCGACTTCATGAAGATTCATCTTGATCGTCCGGCCGGTGGCACTTCTCCCGCCGGTGGCTCGAAAGAACAACGAGATTACACCTATACTCCCGATGACGTGTCTGTCGGTGATGTGGATGGCGATGGTGAATTTGAATTTATCGTTAAGTGGTTCCCGACTAATCAGGCTGACAACGGCGACCAGTTCAGATACACAGGCAATACAATCCTTGATTGCTATAAACTTGACGGTACAAAACTTTGGAGAATCGACCTTGGTCAGAATATTCGCTCCGGCAATCACTACACTCAGTTTATGGTCTATGACTTCAATGGTGATGGCAAAGCGGAGCTAATATGCAAAACTGCTCCGGGCACTATCGACGGATTGGGCAACCCTGTTCTTATGGGTAATGACAAAGTGACCGATGACTATCGGGAAAAAAGCGGTTCACTTGCCGGCGTAGTGAAAAGCGGTCCGGAATATCTTACCGTTTTCAATGGTCTGACAGGTGCGGAAATAAACACTATTGCCTACAATCCACCCCGCACTATTCTTGCTCAATCAAAAAGCGGTTGGGGAGATTCCAACGGCAACCGCTGTGAGCGATACCTTGCAGGCGTGGCTTATCTTGACGGAATTAAGCCCAGTGCGATATTTGTAAGAGGGTATTATACCGCATCTTATGTATGGGCAGTTGATTTTGACGGACAAAAGCTTACTGAAAAATGGCTTCATGTTTCTGATAAAGCAGGTCAAGGTATTTACGGTCAAGGCACTCATTCACTTTCAATCGCTGACCTTGATGCAGATGGCTTTGACGAAATAATTATTGGTTCAGGAGCCGTGGATCACGATGGTTCTTTCTTACATTCCACAGGTTACGGACATGGTGATGCTCTCCATGTGGGTGATTTCATACTTGAAAATGAAGGACTTGAGATATATATGCCCCATGAGGAAAAGACCGGAAAATATTCCACTACTCTTCGTGACGGAAAGACCGGAAAGATTCTTTTCAGTCAGGCAAATCCCGGCGGATTAGACAACGGTCGCGGACTGATTGCCAACGTTTCTTCTAAATTCTCAGGCTACGAGTATTGGTCTTCTCTTGATGGAAACGTAATGAATTCAGGAGAAGTGGTAGGAACAAAAAGACCTTCTGTCAATTTCCGAATCTACTGGGACGGAGACCTCCTTGACGAACTTCTTGATGGAACCAACATCACCAAACCGAATGAGGCTTTGACATCTATCTCTACTTTAAAGGGCTTGGGATCAACGTCTAATGCCGCTTCTTGCAATTCAACAAAAAAGACACCTAACTTGCAAGCTGATATCTTCGGTGACTGGCGCGAGGAAGTGATCCTTCACGATGGCAAGACAGAATCAGACCTGATCATCTTCACGACCACGATCCCCACAGAATATAAAGTTCCGTGCCTTATGACCGACCGCCAATATCGTGAGGCAATCGCTTGGCAGAATGTGGCTTACAATCAGCCCCCTCATTTGAGTTATAACTTGGAGGCTAAGTTTGATACCCGTGCTAATATCGTGATATCTACGGGAGGTTTAAAACAAGTAATTTCTCTTGGCGATGCGTTGGAACCTATCGTATTTACAGTGCAACGTGCTTCAGGAGCTGAAGTGACTGGCCTTCCCGACGGTGTTGAATTTAGCTTTGATGATTCAACCCTGACAGGTACTATCTCCGGAACACCTTCTGAAGTCGGTGAATGGACCTATGTCATTACCACTAAAGGAGCGGATGATGGTGATGAAGTTTCTATCTCCGGCACTATTAAGGTAGCTGTGGTGCAGAAAACCGGAAAGTTAGCTTATTTCTCATTTGATACTATTGGTTCTGAAACTGTAGCAAACGATTATAAGACAGGTACATCTGCTAAGATTAACGGCAATGTAGGCGCTTCTGAAGGTGTAAGCAACGGTGCGATATTATTCAACGGTGGCGGATATCTTACCCAGCCTATATATGATGAATTAGTCTTTGGAAATAGTGACTTCTCTATTGAACTTTGGATGAAATCGACAGATGAGGATGGTTATCTTTTCTGTCTTGGCACTCATAATACTTCAAATGTACCGGGCGGCACAGGTAATTGGGTCGGTCTTGAAAGACTTAAAAATGAAAAGAACAATCGTTTAAGTTTCTCAATCGACGATGACAAGATCAAGACAGATTGCTATGCATTAGAACCGGATAAGTATTTTGACGGCGAATGGCACCATGTTGTATGTGTCAGAAATGTAGAAGCTGCCTCTATATCTGTATATGTGGATGGAGTGCTGAATATCACTACCAATAATGTAGGTACAGGCGCAATAAACTTCGATCCACGCGAATATATGTTTATCGGTGGCGATGATGAACCCACATCCGGACGTGAGAATAGAACATTTAATGGCTCTATTGATGAATTTACTATTTATCCTTATGTCCTTTCTGCTGATGATGTAAAAGCTAATTATGAGAAACTTGCACCTTCTGCAGTTGAGGAAATCATTGCGGTAAATGAAAATTCTGAATTCTCCGTTATTGATGCTTTCACCGGAACAATTGTCAAGACAGCAAAAGGCCTTTCCGGAAAAGGTATTACCGACGGACTTGAGAAGGGTATATATGTGCTTGTAATTGACAATGGATCCTCAAAGGAAACATACAAGTTCATCAAAAATTAATATCGCAACTTGTAATTGTAATTAGACCGCCCAGCATGTGCGGTCTTCAAGAAACTAAAAAAACAACGGACATTGTCAATGACAGTGTCCGTTGTTTTATTTTGATAAAATCGTGATTATCTGTTGAGCATCTTGTTTGCCTGGTAAATCTTCACGGAAAGAAGCATCCGATAGAAACCAAAGGTCATGAATGCAATGCCGATGTAGAGCCATACTGCTATTCCTCCGGCAAGTGGTCCGGCAAGGAAGATGACCGCCAGAATCAATGTGCAAAGGATAAATGAAAGAAGCAGTGCAAGCCAATATTTTGTATCACCATAGTATAGTACTGCTTCACATACAGCATTTAGAGCTACAAAAACAAGATAAAATCCTATTCCATATATGAATGTGCTAACCATAGCGGCTTCAGGAAGGAGAATCAACCACACACCGCAGATTATTTCTATTATACCGGCAAGAAGCTTGAATCCCCAGCCGGAAATACTGCCTATACTGAAAATTGCAAAAACAGTATTCAAAAATCCAACTGAACAAATTACCAATGCAAATGTATATGCCATTATCGGAAGGGAACTTCCGGGGCTTGCGAGGCACCATATTCCAAGTCCTACTGACAAGAGTCCTGTGATGAGGGGAAGCCACCAATATTTGGAGGCGGTCTTAAGCATTAAGCGTGTCATAGTATTAATATTTTAGATTGTTTATAATGTTTTTCATAATTCATAACGCGTCAACACAATAATTGGTTTAAGTCGCAAATGAAATTAATGTATATATATGCAAGATCGTTGCAGGTTTGTCAGTTAGTAAGGCTAAGATTTAGGGTGTAAATTTTTAATATTTTTTTCGCCGACATATTTTGTCATTTCAGAAATTAGAAGTAATTTTGTAGGCCTAATCAGGCATGATGGTAAATCATACTTAAGGTATTACTACAATTTGGCTTCAA
This sequence comes from uncultured Porphyromonadaceae bacterium, assembly GCA_947174515.1. Taxonomy (GTDB): domain Bacteria; phylum Bacteroidota; class Bacteroidia; order Bacteroidales; family Muribaculaceae; genus Lepagella. Next base: position 9,748 of record CAMWJD010000051.1, on the reverse strand, counting down.
AGCAATGTTTATTCATTGTATACCAATTAAATGCTACTTATCAAGAATTCTTTCGGCAGTATTCCTTATACTGCTTGGGATCTTTAATGCTTCTGCTGAATCTACTGCTTATATAAAGAAATTGCCGAGAATTGCTCTTTTAGGAGATTCTATGACCTGGATAGGTGGTGATTCATGTCAGAATCCTACAGGTTGGAGCTATATTCTTAAGGAAAGCGGAATTGCCGGGAATATAGACGTGTATGCGAGAAGCGGAGCCACATGGACTAATACGGAGCGGACGCATCGCAATCCCTCACATTATTCGGAAATTCTTCATGACGACAATGTTGTCTACAATCAGGCAATCCGACTGATCGAAAAAGCCGATACCTGTCTTGTAAATCCCGACATCATCATTCTTTTCGCAGGTGCAAATGATGCATGGTTCGCGTCCAAACGTCCGGGAATATATGAAAAGAACAACTCTGTGGAAAAATATACTGTTTCTTCAGATCCTTCAAGTGTCACCACTCTGGAAGGGAGCATACAACTTGTATGCGATATTTTACAGTTAAAATTTCCTGATGTTCCTCTCGTCTTTGTTACACCTTTGCAGATGTCAAAGACAGATTCTGAAACTATATTCAGAGTATCAGACATAATAGAAAAAACAGCCTCTCTCAAAGGATATCCAACCATCAGACCTGATAGAGAAACTGAAATAAGCCATGCGCAAGAAGCAAAATCGCCTAAATATACTTACGATGGTGTACATACCAATAAGGAAGGTGCCAAAATTCTTGGCAATTACATACTTAATTATCTACTCTCCTACCAAAATCCCTCAAAAACTGACAACTGAAAACTTACAACTGAAATGGTATTCTCTGATCTATTCTTCATATTCTGTTTCATCCCTCTGTTCGGATTGCTCTATATCCTGTTTGGTGGCATCGACAAATTAAGAATCAAGCATGCCGATAATAGAAGTAGACGCCTGAAGCGTCCAATGCTATATCGAAATATTATCCTCACTATTTTTTCAATATTATTTTACGCATGGGGTGAGCCCATTTACGTATTTTTAATGTTGGCGGTAGTCTTGGTAAACTATTTCTGTGGTATTCTATTATATAAAAAACATAATGCAATAGGAAAGGCTTGGTTGATTATAGGAGTCGTTGCTGACCTGGCAGCCCTTGGAAGTTTTAAATATCTCGGTTTCTTCTCCGGAATTGCAAGAAGCATAGGTTTTGATTTGCCTGATCCGCAAATCGCTCTTCCCATTGGTATAAGTTTCTATATATTTCAGTCCATCTCATACTTAGTGGATGTATATCGTGAAGATTCAAAGCCTCAGAGAAACTATTTTGATCTTCTTCTTTATATCTCCATGTTCCCGCAGCTCATTGCCGGTCCTATTGTGCGCTACGGCACGGTTGCGGAAGAAATAGGAAAGAGAAAGGCGACCGCCGATGATGTGGCGGATGGAGTATATAGGTTTATTATTGGGTTGGGGAAAAAAGTGATAATCGCTAACATAATGGGTGAAATAGCGACGGCCCTGCTTGGAGGAAACCTTGAAAACATGTCGGCAGCTGCAGCATGGATTGGAATACTTGCATTCTCAATTCAAATCTATTTTGATTTCTCAGGATACTCAGACATGGCAATAGGAATTGGAAGATGCGTAGGTTTCCATTTCCCTGAAAACTTCAACCATCCTTACACCTGCACATCAATGACTGATTTCTGGCGAAGATGGCATATGAGTCTCGGATCATTTTTCCGTGATTATGTATATATCCCGATGGGGGGAAATCGTCGGCATCAGGCCCTCAATATCATGACTGTATGGTTTCTCACCGGAATGTGGCACGGTGCAAGCTGGAATTTCATAATTTGGGGTGTGTATTTCGGACTTATCATCATGGTTGAAAAATACACGTTGCTCAGATGGAATGTTCCAAAGATCGGTCTTTATGTATATAGTATTTTCTTGATTCTTGTGGGCTGGGGAATATTCTATTATGATGATTTTGGAAAAATGACCCTTTTCTTTAAAGCATTCTTCGGACAAAATGAACCTCAAGGACTCCCGATGCATGTGGAAACTGTGATCATCGACAATCTATGGCTTTGGGTAGCGGCAATAATTCTATGTCTCCCCGTAAGAAAGCATGTAGAGAAATATGGACATAAAATGTCTGTCCATATTCCCTATGCAGGCAACTATACAGTACAATTCTGCCACGCTATTATTTCCATAACTATTCTAATTTGCAGTGTTGCTCTACTCGTAGGAGCCACGAACAACGCTTTTATTTACACAAGATTCTAATCAGCAATGGAAAATCAGACAAACAAAGATATTCCGGAGATAAAAGGAAAACATGGCGCATCTGTGATGTATATAGTGATTATGGTTATGTCCTTTGCCATTCTCACAGGTGTGTTTTTATTTCTTCCAAGAACTAAATATTCCGAACTTGAAAAACGGGATTTAGCTGATTTCCCTGATGTCTCTGACTTGGAAAAGATTAAGAAAAACCCCGGAAAATTTACTGCCGATGTATCCACATGGTTTAGCGATACCGAACCATTTCGTGATGAATTTATGACGATGAGCATGAAAATCAGAGGTGCCATGAAAGGGGATTTCAGGTCGGATGAAGAGACCGTATCATTCCGTCCCGCCGACACGGCCAATACATCATCTGTGACTGATAATAATTCGTCGGAAAAAGGGAATCAAGATAGTGAAAACGTCAAGGATAACTCAGTTGAGGATTCTCAAACTGATATAGATGACGAAAACGATGACGACATTGAAGACGGCAAGGCTAAGCTTGGAAGCTCAGGAACTATTATTATCGGCAAAGGGGATAATGTAAGAGCGCTCATGGCTTTCGGAGGCACTTCAAAAGGAGGAGGTGGATATGTGGATCTGCTTAATACTCTCGCTGAAGATTTTCCAGGAAAGAATGTCTATGCTATGGTCGCCCCCCTTGCGACAGAATACTATCTTCCGGCAAAAGCGGCAAAAGCAAGCAACCCTCAGAAACCATTCATTTACAGCATCAGAGATAGACTGTCTCCTAAAGTAAAATTTGTGGATATATATGACGAACTTCTAAAACATAAAAAAGAAGATATATATCTGAGAACTGACCATCATTGGGCCGCTCTTGGTGGTTATTATGCTGCCAAGAGGCTGGCGGAGACAGCCGGAGTCCCATTCAGAAGTCTTGACGCATATGACAGACATGTGGTGAAGAATTTCGTGGGATCAATGTATGGTTACTCTAAGGATATTTCAGTAAAAAATGCCCCTGAAGATTTTGTTTATTATGTTCCTAACCAGGTGGACTTTGATTCTGAGTTCGTGACTTATTCACTGAATAAGAATTTTAAAATCATAAGGGAATCAAAGCCTTACAAATCTACATACTTTAAAAAATTTAAAGATGGCACCGGAAATGCTTATCTTACATTTATTGGCACCGATCAGGCATATGTGAAAGTCAAGACGTCTACGCCGGGGAAAAGAAAACTTTTGATTATTAAGGATTCCTACGGCAATGCGGTTCCAAGCAACTTATTCTATAGTTTTAATGAAGTGCATGTGGTCGATTTCCGTTATTTCACTCATAATTTAAAAGAATATGTGGCTAAAAACGGAATTACTGATATCGCTGTTTGCTTCAATGTATTTAATGCATATAGTAGCGGAAGCGCTTCTAAAGTGAAGAAGATGCTTACTCAAAAAGATGGGATTCCGGTGGTGTCAGAATCAGAAAAATCTTCTTCAAGCAAGAAAAATCAGACATCGGGCACCGAGATAAAAAATACAGAACCAACGGTTGATGAATCTGCAGTCCGATCAGAAACCACTACTCAGGAGATTGAGAAAACCGAAAAACAAGAAGAGGCTTCTCAGCCTGAAAAATCAGAAGAATGATGGCAGATTTCAGACGCAAACCGGAATGGTTAAAAATTAAGCTCCCGCGTGGTTTCAAAACAAGTCAGGTTGTCGGACTTCTTAACGACAAGCATCTGCACACAATCTGCTCAAGCGGGATGTGTCCGAACCGTGCGGAATGTTGGGGTAATGGTACGGCTACATTCATGATAGGCGGGAATATCTGCACCCGCAGCTGCAAATTCTGTAATGTCGCTACCGGACGTCCTCTTCCTATCGACAAAAAGGAAATAACTGATATCATTGAATCTGTGAAGACATTGCATCTAAAGCATATCGTGATCACGTCGGTGGATCGCGATGATCTTCCTGATTTAGGTGCCGGACATTGGGCTGATTTGATAAAGGCTCTAAAACAAGATTGTCCCAATGTGACCATGGAAGTGCTTATTCCCGATTTTCAGGGAAGGGAAGAACTTGTGGATATGGTCATCAATCAGCATCCTGATGTGATATCTCACAATCTTGAGACGGTCAGAAGGCTTACTCCCGATGTGCGATGCCACGCCACATACGAAACATCACTAAAGGTGATAAAGCAGATCGCAGATAGCGGTATTCGCTCTAAGAGTGGAATAATGCTTGGGCTTGGAGAGACACGGGAAGAGATACTTCAGACTATGGACGACCTTTTGAATGTAGGTTGCGAGGTGATGACGATAGGACAATATCTGCAGCCTACCGCCAACCACTACCCTGTTAAGGAATACATTCATCCGGACATATTCGAGCAATACCGGAAGGAAGGTATTAGCCGTGGATTCCGCCACATGGAGTCAGCGCCAATGGTCAGATCATCTTATCACGCAGAGCGTCACGTGGAATGAAATGAAAACGATACTGAAATTGTTAGGTGGCCTGATGTTTGGAGGGCTCATCGGATTATTGATTGGAGGACTTATTGTGGCAGTCTTTACTGACACTACATTCGCCGAGTTTATTCAGAAATTCTATTCTCTTGATATATCAGAAGGAATCGGTGTTTTTCTGGTTGCGATTGGCTCTTTTATTCTTTCACTCGCAATCCTTATTCCAATTCATGAGCTCGGTCATTTGATATGTGGTTTGATGTCCGGTTATAAATTTGTGAGCTATCGCATCTTTAATTTTACTTTGCTGAAAGAGAATGGGAAATTCCGCATCAAAAATTTTGCTGTAGCCGGCACCGGTGGTCAGTGCCTGCTGACACCACCGGAACTTCCTATTGAAAAAATACCGACCGGATTATATAATTTGGGTGGAATCCTTGCTAATATTTTACTATTGCTGATAGCACTCCCCTTCTCACTTCTCCCCCTTAATCCATTTGTGGCAGAAGGTTTATGGATATTTATTCTGACTGATGTCGTGATAATTCTTCTGAACGGTATTCCTATGCAAGCAGGTGGTGTAGGCAATGATGGATACAACATCAGGCTTCTTAAGAAAAATCTTCTGAGCAAGCAAGGCATCGTGAATCAACTTCGAGCCAACGCTCTTATTCAAAATGGAGTTCGTCCGAAGGATATGCCCGAACAATTGTTTTTGTTGCCCGAACATATCAATTATAAAAATCCACTTGAAGTGTCTGTACCTTTGATGCATGCTTCCCGATTGATAGATCGTCTGGAATATGACGAAGCCTTGGAAGAGATAGAAGCGCTCTATGCTCATAAAGATGAAATTATGCCTCTCTACGTAAAGGAAATTGCTTGTGAGCTCGCTTTTCTATATCTTCGCACCGGCAAAACAGAAAAAGCAGATAATATCCTTGACAAAGATATCAGAACATACATCAATACATATAGGAAGATGATGTCGTCGAAAGAGCGTTTGCTCATTGCGATAAAGCTTTTTCTCGACAAAGACCAATCAAAAGCTAATGAACTCTACGAACAGTTCAAGTCAAGAGCAGACAAGTATCTTCTGCAAGGTGAAGTAAAAAGCGATCTTGCCATTATCGAAGATATGCTGAAATAAGTGCATTTTTCGAATCTGCGATATTACCCCCAAGATTAAAAGCCTATCACAAAAAATCAGGGACGCTTGTTCCAAACATCCCTGCAAGATAATACGAAAATATGAAAAGGAAAGTCCTGATCATTCAGCATTATTTTTTAGCCATTCCGTGCGAACTGCATCAGGAAGATGCTTCACATGGAAATCGGAGAAAGTCGCTTTAAACCCATTACCGTCTGGACAGGCTGCAAACATTCCGATTTTGACCGGATGATTAGCCTCAAGCCATGCGTTGCGCATCATTACATATTCCTTATCATCAAATGAATAGAAGATCTCTACCGCATCCCTCCTTCTTACTGCTTTGATCCAGATGAAGTCTACCGGACGGTCAAGAGCAATAACGCTCCAGTCAGAAGTCTTATGTGTCACTACGGTGCTGAGGTTGTATTTTCCATCTACAAATTCTATTCCGGTCTTGATATAGTTTTCATGATCTATGCGTATCATCATTCCGGCTTGATCAAAGCGGACCTTATAGTCGCCCGTTATCTTTACTTTTGCCTCGAATTCTCCGCCATATTCTGAATAATAGAACGGAGCGTCGTCGACAGTGAAGCCATAATGCGAGATTCTCCAATAATCACTCTTGGGAGTGACGTCCATAACAAGACTTTTTCCTTTTATCTCCCAATTGTCCGGTTCATTGAACCAGTTCATTTTTTCCAAAGACTGTCCCATAGCTAACTGGCAGCATAAAGCTGACGAAACCATTAAGAAAAATTTTTTCATTAATTTAATAATTCAAGTTTCTTTGCACCCTCCGGGCGATGCGTAGCACTCCGCGCGTGAGATTATTGAGCTTGCAAATTTTGAGTTCTTTTTACAAAATTACAAATAAGAATTGGATATTTAGATAAAAATGGATCAAAAATTGTATCGCAATAGGTATAAATATATACTTCGGCAGATATTTTGGGAGAAAAATTCAAAGAAAAAAATGAATGAATGTAAAAACTTTTTCGGTCAGAATAGTATTTGGTTTTACTATTTTTATTAAATTTGCCTTATAGTTCCATCCCATCTGAAGATAAGCAGCCGGATATTTAGCTACTTAAGAAATACTGAAGTAAATGAGAATTCAAGATAAATTCTGTCATTTCCCTATCTCAGCAATCGCCGATGATGTTAAAGCCTCGCTGGCCAAGTATCCACGGCTTGTGGTGACAGCACCTCCGGGAGCCGGCAAATCAACCCTGATACCCCTTGTCTTGTTGGAAATGATTAATGCTGGTAAAATCCTGATGCTTGAACCAAGAAGGATTGCAGCCAGGCAGGTCGCTAATCGTATGGCATCTATGTTGGGAGAAAATGTAGGTGTAACTGTAGGATATAGGGTTCGTTTTGATTCAAAAGTATCTAAATCCACACGTATTGAAGTCATTACAGAGGGAATTCTTGAGCGAATGTTGGTAGATGACCCTACTCTGGATGGTGTTGAGGCTGTAATCTTTGATGAATTTCATGAGAGAAGTCTCAGTTCTGATCTGACACTTGCCTTTACCCGTGAGATTCAGAATCTTCTGCGGCCTGATCTCAGAATTCTTATAATGTCGGCCACAATCGATGCGAAATCTCTTGCACGAAAGATAGATGCCCGGCATCTGCATAGTCCGGGAAAGTGTTTTGATGTTAAAATTGTTTATGGTGAGGATTTCGATTTCCGGGATTGCGCTGATGCCACGGCACGTGCTGTAAGAAAAGCAGTACATAAGCATGAAGGCAATATATTGGCTTTTCTTCCGGGGGAGGCAGAGATACTGAAATGTTACGATATCCTTGAGAGTAGATTAGAAAATGTGGAAATCCTTAAGCTTTATGGGAGGATGCCTCAGGAAAAACAGCAACAGGTCTTGTCACCCGTTGAAGGAGGAAGACGCAGGATAGTGCTTGCATCTCCTATCGCAGAGACTTCGCTTACTATCGACGGAATATCCGTCGTGATTGACTCCGGTCTTTACCGTACACCTGTATTTGAACCGTCGACAAGCCTTAGTCGTCTCGCTACGGTCAGAATTTCGATGGATATGGCAATCCAGAGATCCGGACGTGCAGGACGTCTGATGCCCGGAATATGCTACCGCCTTTGGACAAAGGCCACTGATGCAAGGTTGAAGGACAGTCGTACGCCTGAAGTCGAGACTGCGGATCTTTCTTCAATGGTGCTTGTGGCGGCTGCTTGCGGAGAAAGTGATCCTCTTAGATTGCCATGGGTCACACCTCCCCCCTCGGGACATCTCATAAACGCTGAAAATCTTCTGAACATGTTGGGAGCGATTGACGATGCCGGCATACTTACGGAAAAGGGTAAAAGAATTGCGCAGTTGCCATGTCATCCGAGAATTGCAAGTATGCTGACAGATGCAGGAGAGGAGCTGAAAGAGACAGCATGCGATATTGCCGCATTATTGGAAGAAAAAGATCCGATACAAGATGAATCGGACGCTGATCTATCGACGCGCATCGCTATGTTAAGACAATACAGAAAGGGCAAGATGCCTCCGGTATGGAAAAAAATCGACAATATCTCATCTCAATATCGACGACTTGTAAATGCTTTTCATAACTCAAACAATCCTTCGCCGGAGGATATCGGGAAGCTTTTGGCACTTGCGTATCCTGAAAGGATATGCATGCGCGATGAAAGTGGAATGTACAGACTTGCAAAAGGTGGCAATATGGTCTCTCTTCATCAGTCTGATGATCTTGCACGCCATGAGTTTCTTGCTGTTGCATCGATGGGCACACGAATATTTCTTGCCGCTCCTTTAGACCGGAATTTTATAATGTCACAAGGGAAATGGATGGAATGTGCATTATGGAACAGTCGTGAGGGTAAAGCCATAGTGCGTGAAGAGTTGCGCATTGGTTGCCTGTCATTGGGGACACGCCCGGTAAAGGGTGATGCAAGCAGTTTGATTGTTTCGGTTGTCGCTAAGGCTGCCCCAAAGGAGGGACTCTCTATGTTTGATTTCAATGATGACGTGCAAGGACTATTGCTTAGGATAGAGATTGCCGCTTCGTGGCATCCTGACCTTCATTTTCCTGAAATTTCTACTGACACCCTGCTTGCTTCAGCTGGAGAATGGCTTCCAATGTATATCGGACATGCTTCTTCAGTTCAGGAACTTCGCAAAATAGACATGCAGAATGTCATACTTGGCCTGTTGACCTATGAGCAGCAACAGGCACTTGACAAGATAGTCCCTAAGCATATAAAATTGCCTTCAGGACGAAACGCGCGAATCCATTACAGGCGCGGAGCGGAAGCGCCGGTGGTAAGTGCTCGCCTTCAGGATTGCTTTGGAATGATGAATACTCCTACAGTAGATGAAGGACGGCGTAAGGTATTGATGGAGCTGTTGTCTCCCGGCTTCAAGCCTGTGCAGCTGACTCAAGACATGGAAGGGTTCTGGCGAGAGACGTATTTTGAGGTGCGTAAGGAGCTTCGCAGACGATATCCCAAACATAGATGGCCCGAAAATCCCGCCGAGATAAACAGCTAATCTTGGCCATCTTGGCATTGTCGCTCAGTCACTTAGCTCGCTAAGCTCTTTCCCTCCGCAGCCAATCTGTCGCAAAATTATCTCGCATTTATCATATCATTAATTTTTGTGAGCTAATTAATAAAATTTTATGTATATAAATGCGAGATATTTTTGAGTCACTCCGGCTGAGGAGTGATATTGCGCCAATAGCCGGACTTAGACCCCCTTTTTTTATGAGACGAGGCCTTAGATTGTAATATCAGAATAATTTTTGTAACTTTGTATCCGGGTAGACTTC
>CAMWJD010000050.1 GCA_947174515.1 uncultured Porphyromonadaceae bacterium | reverse complement strand
AATAGGCTGAGGCCATGTGATGTCGGGAAGCGAGGTGGGCAAGGCCCCCTCGCTGTCTGCGACATATGATACTGATATCTCTTCCTTTGATATCTTTATTAAAATTCTTGATATGCTCATTGCAATGGTTTTAGGAGATAATCATCGTAGAATTTCATGCCTTCAAGAATGATGATCGGAGCCACAAAGTCAAATTTACCGTCATTTTGATCTTTCTCGCGCGCCGCGCGCTTGAATTCAGGCATATTCTGGATATATTGGCCTATATTCATTTCCTTTGTGTACTTATCAAAGAAATCATTACCTATTTTCAGCGGGAAAAGCTTTCGGGATATCGTATCGAAAGTATCACAGAATTCCCTGAATTTCTCAGCATAAGGCTGTGTCGGATAAAAATACTTGCCGATATTCTCGATCATTTCCGGTGTCACGGTGTTAATGTCGCTAAGTTTATAAGTGACATTATCACGGCTCACGACCTCAAAACCGGACTCTCCGATTATTTCGCTCGGAGTGTCGTTTTTCGGATTGTGAAGGTCAGTTTTACTTTTTGCCAGACCCTTCGACACTTCATACTTGACATTCTTGGAATTGCCTACTGTAGGAAGCTTGATCTCGAAATCATCTTCACTTATGCAGTCAGCACCTCCGAATCCTTGTATAAAGAGACTGTTATAGTATTGATATGCAGCCTCCGGATATTCAGTGGGGAGCCACTGGAAGAGTCTCGATCCTTTGCCGGCAAACGTGACAAGGATTTTTTCGGGCGCTCCGATAGCCCCATAGTCTGCTTCTTCCGGATCTAAATGTTCAATATCCTCGACAAGCTTCGCCGTCACCTGGCCGCCATAATACATCAGAAGTCCCGTCACATACATGTTGACCCACATCAGCTCCGGACATCTTGACGATATAAGCTGATAGAATGTGGGGAGCTGCTCTTCAGTCAGCAGATCCACTATCTGATTGAAGTAATATGGTGCGGTGTCGGCAGAAAATTTGTCGTCTTTTCCATTCTGACTCTTTGCATTGTTATTGAGTCCGAGTATCGTGAGTCCATATTTCTCACACACTTGCAAAAGCACGCTTTTGAACTTATCCAACTTTATCTTTCTGGTTGCCTCCGAGACTCTTTGTGCTGCGAACCTTATCGAATTCTGCTTCACCATCGTGATACCCGGACGCAATCTATACAAGGCTGTAATGTCTGTCGTGCTTCCGCCTATGTCGAAGCATAGTATCAGTTTCTTACGCTCATCTCCATATTCTTCCGACAGGAAGTTTGCCACGGCATTGGCTTCCGTCATGGCAAACAACGAGTTCCCGGTTATTTCGGCCATTTTCTTGGAGAAAAGCGGCTCCGGTTCGTATCTGACTATACGATTGGGATCATCAGGACTCATTCCCGGATCAAGACTGTCGGCGATCGGTTCCGATACAGGATCACTGTCCGCTACGGAAGCAGCTGATGCCTGCGCCTCAAGCTCTTTTATCCTTGAGCGGATTCCGGGGAGCTGCTGCTGAGCCACTGCACTTGCCATAGGCACGTTGAGCTGCTGCATCCAATACTGCTCCTGCGCCTTCAGGTCGGCAAGTTCTTTCGCCACTGCCGCATCTGCGCTCTGACCCGCGCCCGTCATGAGCTTTTGCTTCAATTCCCCTATCTTTCCCTTTATGTCTTTAATCTGAATCTCGGCGACTGCCTTTGCCATCGGCACCTGCAGTTGCTGCGTCCAGTACTGCTCCTGCTGCTGCAACTCGGCAAGTTGCGCCATTAATGCCGGATCGCCGCCCGGGACTGCAGTACGGGCCACTCTCTTTGACTCAAGTACCTGCAATTTGCCACGCAAATCCTTCAACTGCATTTCAGCTACGGCTTTTGCCATCGGCTCATTGAGCTGCTGCATCCAGTAACTTTCTTGATTTCTCAGATCTGCAATCTCATTTTCCAATGCAGGATCAGCGACATAGGATACGCCCGAAGACGTGCCGCCGGATACAGGCTGAACATTAGAGCGGCCGCCATTGCGTCCTAATGGCTTTCTTCCGCCTCCGGCGGATGCTCCGGCCGGTTGACTCATCTTAACGCCGACCGAAGGAGCGCTCACCATAAGGGGTATGGGCTTTAAATCATTGGCATCCAATACCGGAGTAAGCTGAGAAAGTTCATTCCATATTTCCTTATATTGGCTCAGGAGCTGTGTGCTCATAGCAGACGGGAACGACCAGCGGAGACGTGCCGGCACTTTACCCATACGGAACATCTCTGCATATATATGCAGCATCAGCGACCTTAGATATGCCTTCTTATGCGCCTTGTCGCGGTCATCGCTTGTCCACTTCATATTGTAGATCTGCTGGATCTGACCGATTTTCGGATAGTCTAAAGTGATCACATCTTCTGTGACGTGGTTCACCGGCAGATTGTCAATGAAGCATGGGAAACCACCTTCCACCTCGCGGCTGAGCTGCGAGACCACAGTCTCACCCTGCGACCTTTTGCCGAGCCTCCGCTCATCGTGCACCGTAAGGACACTATGCAGGGAATTGCTCTTCACGGGTTTTTCAGGTGCCTGGAAGAAGAGCACGCGGCTTTCTTGAAGACCCATTTTCGCACCGGTACGCTCCTGATCAAGCAGCGACACCCGTTGGTTGGAAAATGAAAAGCCCTCCGACTTGCCGTCACGGTCGGAATATGCCACCGATGTATTGGTGCTTCCGAAGTCGATGCCCAGCGTGACCTCCTTGACGCCGGTCGAAGTCTCAAGCAGATTACGCGGCAGAGCGGATGTCGGGTCATTGCTGTAATTGATAATCAAATATCCTCCTTCTTCTCCACCGGCGGCCTTCAGGCGTACACCTTTGAATGGCTTGTTTGACCGATATATCTCATACTTATATGGATTGTCGGCCACTGCATGACCCGACCGGATGAGAAGTTCTACATCCACCACTTCCGGGGGCGCGATGATATCTTCGTTTTCTGCAAGCAAGACAGGTTCTTTGTTGTCGTCGGTGACAACCCGGAAATATGGATCATCGACATTGCCGACAAACGGATACGCACTCACGCCCTGATTATAGTTGTGGGGCAGCTCTGAATACATATAATATTGATTCCACTGCTTCGAGATGAAGTTGGGCCATATCAGTATGTCCTTATTCAGCATCTTGCTGTCGTTGCCGGCAGTATATCGCTGGCAATAACGGCGGAGATTGCCGTTTTCGGTCCGTATGGATAGTTCCACCTCAATATTGTCTTCTTCCAGATTCGGATCGTAAGTCGCTGTCAAATTTGATGAGAAATCATTATCGTTGAGCAAAGCCCCGATTGATTTGCCATACACATTGAGACCCAGCGCGCTCAGCGGAAGGGCGAAAAATGCCTTTTCTCCCGGCTGATCTTTCTTCGTGGCCGAAAGCAGCAAGACAGGAAGATCCTTCAGCTTTTCAGGATGCTTTGAATATTCCGGATTGAGATGTATCCGCGTCAGTTTGGCGGATGGAGGAAGCAGCAGTTTCTTGGGATCAAATACTATCGATCCTTGCAGCGGATCGCCATCCGAAATGATTCCCTCCAGACCCGACAGACGGTCCTCATATGTGAACACGTCGGCAAACGGTCCTGAAAATCCCGCATCCACGGGAGGGATAGTGCCTCCTGCAACTCCATAATTCCGGTTGGAGGCATATTCCTTCATTTCTTCAAGCCAATGCTCCAGATTCAACCGTATGTCGCCATAGTCCACTCCCAGTTCCTGGGGATAATATGTCTCGATGGCAGGTAGTTTCTCAAGGATATGCTGCACGTATGCGTAAAGCGTCTTGAGCTCTATCTCCGGAAGTTCCGACTTCAGAGGGTCGATAAATTTTCCTGTATGCACATCTACCCAGGGCTTTTCCTTCCGGTCCTCGGCTTTTTCGCCAACCTTATAGCCTGACGAGGTGAACAGCAGTATCTCCGGAGCAGTGGCGCCGACTACATTACCGCAATATTTGATGATATTGATGAATGGCACACCCTTCACGTTGTCGGAAAGCGATTGCTCACACCAGCGTTCCCTGCGCCTCAGAAGCATATTGCCGAAAGCTCCTGCCGGCTCATAGATATTGGATGTCTTGTCTATCGGTTTCCCATCGGAATAGACAAGATTCACTCTCTTTACTTTTATATTCGGATAGTCTAATCCTATGCAGGCAACAAATCCTCGCCACTCGCTGACCAGGTCTTTGTAATACCCCACAAGATTCTTGGAAGTTGTCGAATTGTCGTTGACACTGTCTGCCGACATGGCAGCATCAAATAAATCTACTCGTGCAAAAGCGGTTGGGATACCCGACACAAGGCTTCCGGCATTTGCCTTCTTGCTCAAATCCTGCGTCTTGATGTCGCGGATAAATTTCCCGGCTTCACCAAGCACTGTCCATGCATTGCGCACGCCGCTTAGTTCCGAGGTTTTCTCAACGTCGATTACTAATGATTTAATATTCTCTGCCATAACTTATAAGTGTGATGCTTTCTGGGTTCTTACAATGGCATTGTATATATTGCCTAAGAATTTCTCTTTCAGTGATTCTCCCTGCTGCTCGGTGGGTGCGGAGTCCTTCTTCAAGACCTCGATAAACTTATCGATGCGCCTGTCGACTTTACTGCCGAAACCGAAGCTGACATCCCAGTTGTATTTTTCATCATTGTATATTGTCCCGGGATCCACATTCTGAAGCACGGCAGGATCAAGCGACAGAGCTTCATCAGAGAAGATAAACTGCCCGTCGATGGTGCTCTTCACCTGATGCAGCCATCCGGGCAGGAGCTGCCCGTCGCGGATGGAGTAGGCATACTCTTTCAGATAAGTGTCGAGAAGGCGTGTCTGCTCGTCGGGAAGACTTGCATATGCCTCGACATTGCGCCTTTTGAGGTCGTTGATAAATTCTATGGTTCCGTCTATCCCCTCCAACGCACCTTTATAGCGTGAAAGAATCAGATGCGAAAGAGACAACAGCGATCCAAGCTTTTCCTCAAGCACCGGCCCCTCTTTGTCGCCGATGAAGCTGGCTCCCGTAAGCCTTAATTTTCCACCTTCTCCCATTTCCACCGTGCGATACACGTATTCAGCGCGTTGCTGGTTGAGATCTTTTCTCGTGAAAAAGTCATAAGCGGCTGCCGCGCTCATGAGTTCCACCACATGACACGGATTTTCCTGCTCCTTTCCGCCGGTGATTACATCCCCGGTGTGATTGCGCGAATAATTGATCTTATGCGATGAGGGCCAGCCGATATGATAGAGCATCTTGTAGCTTTGATGCACCGTAAGGTCTTTATTGTAGAATGACATAGCCGCCTGCGAGTTAAGGGCAAAATTGTTGGCATCCGCTATCACTTTGGCATTCTTTTTCTGGCTGTCGGCGGGAGTGTCGAATGTGAAGTAGTCGGTCAGAAGTGTTGATCCGAATTTCACTTTATTGAGGTTCAATTCGTTGTCGCCCGACGTGATGACTTTCAGTGCATCTCCAAGTGCAACCGGAATAACCGGTATTGACGAAGCGCCGGTGCCACCGAATACAGAGCCGAAAACAAATACCCTGGCATTTGCGGCGTTCCGGTTGAGCAGCTGCAGGAATTCCTTCAGCTCCTTATCCTGAGGCTTGACTTTATCGCCCCCCTTTTTTGAGCGAATGGCAGATTCGAGAATACCGTGATACATTAGCATCGAGCCGAGATGAGTCTGGGCGCGATAGCCATGTGCCAGATTGAATTCCTGCACGCTGTTCTTGTCAAAGAAGAGAGCCGACAGGTCTTCATCGTCTTCCCTTTGTGCGGGTGTCAGGGAATTGGTCTGAGCAAGAAGCTTGAAGTTCCCTCTCGAATCATCGGAGTAGTCAGTATAGAATCTGTATAGATTTAATTTGGCGGTGAAGAAAGAATCTGCTGTCGAGTTTCCTCCGGGGTTGTTCTGGTCGCTTGTCTTGATGTTGTTGTAAAGATCGATCAGTCCCTCCACTCGTCCTTTGTTGCCATTGGCCTGGTCGGTGTCGAGAGTCAATATGTCGATTGTCTTGTTGTCAAACATTCCGGCGGCACACAGATGCACGAATGACTCCAGACAGCGCATGCCGGTGCCTCCGATTGCTATTATGAATAATTTATCGTCCATGTGTTGATACGTTTGCGGGGCAGCACGAGCCGCCCCCCGAATGAATTATGATATTTATGGATATATTTTCAGAACCAGGAACCCAGTTTTGACTTCGGCATCATCTTGCTCAGCAGAATGCCGAGAATCAGATAAAGCACCGCTCCCACACCTGTGGCTATGGCCGAGGCCGTCAGATAGGCGGCATGTTTGGTGGGGATCCTGATATCGGCGCCTATAATGTAGTTGGCTCCGAATGAAACGCATATCACTGCCACAAAGAGCACCCAATACCACACCTTGCGGTCCTTGATATCTTTTCCTCCCGGTTTGTTGGGTATCATATATGCTATCAACGCTGCGATGAGAAATAAAACTAAGCTGATGATGATCGCCCACACGTAGGCGGTTGATGGACTTGTTCCCATAGTTTTTATCTGATGTTTAATTGTTTATTTGTCTGATATTTCTTTATTTGATACTTCTTTAGATGTTTCTTCAGATGTTTCTTTGTTTAAGCACATCCCCTTGATAATTGATTTTTAATCTTTTATCTTTAATCTTTAATCTTTAATCTTTAATCTTTAATCTTTAATCTTTAATCACAGCACTTTAATATAATATGTCACTATCACTTGTCCCTCCGGATTCACTGCAGGATCCTGCAGTGTGTTGCGCACTGACTCTGACAGCGAATTATTGCCCGGCCATGCGAAGAAACTGTCGATATCATTATTTGGTATCGCCTTTGAAATCACTATGTCTGCCTTAAGGAGATCTTTTGAGCTCTCCATGGTAGGAGGAATCTCTCCTTTAAATCTATCATCAAAGTCAAACAGTATCTCATTCCAGCCTTCACCCTGAAGTTCGGGAATAGCCACAGGAGAAATGGCGACTGTGAACATATCGGCCACTTTCTTCCCTTCTTTAAGCCCGCTGATGATCGACGGATCCGGTTTTTCCTGTGTCAAAGTGTCGCAACGCTCCATTAATTCCAGCATTGCCGGTTGGCAATCTGTCACGTTGACATCAAGAGTCTCGATGGAATATCCGTTTTGGACATTGAAATTCACATATAGTTTGGAGATGAGGTGTTTGAATCGGTCGGCGGGATCCACTCCCTCTTCCTTCGTGGCTTCTATATTTGTAAGGATATCTTTATATTCAGAGCCGAATGGATAATATGCCGTCAATGGCCCGTAATATGTCTTGAAGGTAGCAAACGGAGTGCCCTTCATGTCAGGAGCATTGTAGCTATAGGTGATATAGGCCTCTTCCTTGCCGTCTTCCCACACAGCGCTCACGATATCTTCGCCAGATGCGTTGTGGGTGCTTCCTCCGCTGATGGAGGTGGGATAGTTGGTGGCCAGGTCGTAAGAACATTCACGGCCGGCAAGCACAAACTTATCGACCCCATTGCCGATATAAGACGACAAGACGTTTTCTATTTTATCGCCAAACAGGTTCTCCTGTGAGTCAAACACAGTGAAGTACAGATGCTTGTCTTTCCCTTTCTCCTTATAGTCAAGCTTATAGAAAGTGATGTTGTAACCCTTTTTTAGCCAATCGATGAAATATGTCTTGGCATAGTTCTGCTGCTGTATTTTATCACCGTTATATTCCTCAAAGTCTGTAATGAGAAGTGCTGACTGCGATTTTTCCACTATAGTTTTCAGAGTTTCCTCTATCGGAGCCTTCGGCAAAGTATAGTTTTTGCCCGACATGATGGCGTTGTAGAGCTCGGTCTGCGGAAGATCAAGCGGAGTTATCTTTGAATCCGCCAATGAATAGAAATCAGGCTGCTTCTTTGCATCGGTGAGTGCATTGACCACCTTTCTGAGCACCTCCTGCGATGTCAGGGTGCCGTAAGCCGCATTCATTCCGTCGGAAAAGTCGACATATACCGACACTCCCGGCTGCAGGGCGTGATTCTGAAGAGATATTTCCGTTTCAAGAGCAACGTATCTGTCAAGTGTCTGCCGATCGGATGAATTTCCTCCGCAAGAGAGGAGTCCGGCAAGCCCTCCTATTGCAAGCAAGGCATTGAATGTGTATCTAATCGTTGAATTCATATTTGGTGTGTATTATTTATTCAACTTGTGCAAGTAAAAAATCTCTGCGTTCTCCGGGCGATGCGAAGCAGCCCGTTTCCATTGCGGGCTTGCGAAAGTTGAGTTATTTATAAAATGCAAAGTTAATAATTTTTTTCTGATTTACAACCCTATTTATTTTTTTTCATTAATACATCAGTCTTCTTCCTCCGAGGGGTCGTGTTCTTCCGCATCTGACTGCTCTTTCATTTCATTGGCTTTATCGCGCCATAACGCCACTATATCTCCGACCGCTTTTTTTTCTTCTTCCGTGTCGGCATGGTCATTCATATAATATTCAAGCATATCCGCGATTGACAAGGCTCCACGCCAATCACCATGGAAGTAGGCGGCATTGAAATATTTCATAGCAGACCACGGCGATTTCACACACCCTATTCCATCTGCATACAGCCATCCGAGACGGTAGTCGTATTCTTCCGGGTCGAGCTCTGCCGCCACCTTGGTCCATTTGAACAGAGGATCCGTCCAATATTTGTCGTCCGTATTATCAGGCATGACTATATCCCAGTAGTAATCACTCAGTTTCCCGGCGGCCTCTTCATCTTCATACGCCACTTTTTCATAATATTCCACTCCGATTTCAGGGTCTCCCCCCTTGGTGGAATCCAGGTAATAATCTCCAAGCCAATTACATGCCTGCTTCTTCCACGGGCTGTCTTTACCGGCGCATATCTCATAAAAGCGTTCGGCATCATAGTGATCATACTTCTGGCGCGGTCCCCCCTCCGACTGATCCGGAGTCTCGAAGTGGTCGCACATGTATCCGAGCATAAGATATCCTAACGGATCCCCACCCTCGAAAGCTGCCTTTTCGGCATAAGCAAATGATTTTTCCAGGTCTTCCTCCACTCCGATCCCCTCATGGTAGGCCAGGGAAAGAAGTCCGTATTTTTCTCCGCTTTCAGATGCATCTGCCACCATCCTGTATATCTCGGCAAGGGCCGCGGGATTATCCTTGGCCTCCAATACCATTTGATTGAATTTATCTGTGAGCGTTTTCTTTTCCATATCTGTATCAATCAAACATTACCCGGGGATTCATCTGAGCCGGTGATTTCCAGTCGATTCCATATTCTTCTTTTAGCAACTCCCGCTTTGCATTCCAGTACATGAAGCAGAATCCCATCTGTCGGGGAGCGTTGGCAAAGCGCTCATCAAGACGTTTCTCCACTTCATAGTAGATATCCTCCCATTCATAGGTGAATTCCACGGGATCCTGCCTGAGAGTACCTATCTGAGGCTGCAGGATTATCTTGACCAGCTCCGCTTGCGTGAACAGGGATGCAATCCCCTCCATCAGCTCCCGGTCAAATATCCTCTCGCTCCGGTATGAATCGACCAGCAATATGCGCAGTTTAAGAAGCCTTCGGGCGCGCCCCTTGAATTCCTCTGTGAGGTCATCAGCCTCATAAGCCTTTTTAAGCAACCATAGATGAAGGTCGTAGGAGGTGTGATGATATACCGTATCATCCACCGCATCAATCAGTCGCGGCACGGTCTCCTTTATTATCTCCCACGGCACCATGTTGATGCGTATCATCTCGATCACTTCATAGGCTATCTCCTTTATCGGAGGATATGACTCTTCTTCATCGAAGGTTTCAGCAAGCAGAGTGTAGAGCTGCATCAGATCTTCCACGTTGCTCATCGTCGCATTCTCTTTTTTCAGCATATCAATGAGCGAGGCATAGCAAATTTCATCCACCTTCAATTCTTCTTGTTTATCAGATATTTCCAATTCGTCTCTGTAGGTCAGCACTCCGGCTATTCTATCCTCAATGCTCTTCGCGGAATCGGAAACAATCCCGTCTATAGCTTTTCTAATTTCATGAATTTCCATAATTTCAGCGCCTTGTAAGTTTAGCATTGCAAATTTACAATTTTTACGCAATATTTCCAAAACCCAACTCTAAAAAATGTCTTTTTCAGCGGGATTTGGAGATGTGGGGGATTTTGACTAAATTTGCAAAATGAATTACGTTACGCATACATTGGCAAATGGACTTCGGGTGGCTCTCTGCCGCACCGATGCGAAGGTGGCCTACATCGGAGTGGTGATAGGAAGCGGAAGCCGCGATGAAGAACCTGACCGCTACGGACTGGCTCATTTCGTGGAGCATACAATATTCAAGGGGACATGGAAACGTTCTTCCTCCGCCATCTCGTCGCGCATGGAGAGCATAGGCGGCGAACTGAACGCCAGCACTTCGAAGGAAAATACCATCATCTACACTTCTGCCCCGGCCGGATATGCCGACCGCGCGATAGAACTGCTTGCCGACATCATCGCCAATTCTCTCTTTCCTGAGCATGAGGTGGCAATGGAGCATGAAGTGGTGGTGGAAGAGATAAAGTCTTACCTTGATTCTCCATCTGAAAACGTCTACGATGAATATGAGGAGCGCATTTTCAAGCATAGCGCTCTCGCCCATAATATTCTTGGCACTCCTGAGAGTGTACGCGCGCTTACAGGACGCGAATGTCGCCGGTTTCTCGACCTGAACTACACCCCGGGGAATATGGTGGTGTACATCTCGTCGCCTGATGACCCCGAAAAACTCATAAAGCGAGTGGAGAAGCACTTCGGACTCCTCAACTTCCCTTTCAAGCGTCATGAGCGCGAACTCCCCGCGCCTGTCATTCCTTTCGACGAAGTGATAGACAACAACGGTTTTCAAGCGCATACCATCTATGGCACCCGCACCGTGAGCCGCGACGATCCGCGACGATTCCCCCTCTATCTGCTCAACAACTACATAGGGGGCCCATGCATGAGCAGCCGGCTTAACTCCGAGCTTCGTGAAAAACGGGGCCTGGTGTATGCAGTCGACAGTTTCAATTCACTTTTCAGCGACACCGGCTTATGGTCTGTATATATCGGCTGCGATAAGAGCAACGTGAAAAAGTGCCTGTCGATTGTCCGCAAGGAACTCGACCGCCTGGCTCAGACCACGATGTCAGACCGCATGCTCGACAAGATAAAGACTCAATTTTGCGGGCAGCTCCTTGTCAGCACCGACAATCGCGAGAATATGGCTATCAACATGGGCAAGAGCCTTCTGTTTCGCGATGCGATCTACGACACATCGCACACAGCGGAGCGGATTCGCGCCGTCACGGCCGAACAGCTCCGGGAAGTTGCGGAACTCCTCGCTCCCGCCGGTTGCTCCCGGCTCACACTCCTGTAAGATCGTGGATTATGAATTCTGAATTACGCATTGATAAAATAAATCTCGGCGTGCGTCCGGTGATGCTCGCGCCAATGGAAGATGTCACCGATCCCTCGTTCCGGCTGATATGCCGTGAGCAAGGAGCCGCGATGGTCTATACCGAGTTCGTTTCGGCTGAGGCGCTCGTGCGCAATATCAATTCCACAACACGGAAACTCACCATCGACGACCGTGAGCGCCCGGTCGCCATTCAGATCTACGGCCGCGAGCCCGATGCGATGGTGGAAGCGGCTAAGATCGTCGAGAAAGCACATCCCGACATCCTTGATATCAATTTCGGCTGTCCGGTGAAGAAAGTAGCCGCGAAAGGTGCCGGTGCCGGAATGTTGCGCAATCCGGAAAAGATGCTTGCCATCACGAAGGCTGTCGTGGATGCCGTCGACATTCCGGTCACGGTCAAGACCCGTCTGGGATGGGACTGCGAGAATAAGATAATCACCGATCTTGCACCCCGACTGCAGGAGTGCGGCATCAAGGCGCTGACCATACACGGCCGGACCCGCTCACAGATGTACACCGGAGATGCTGACTGGACCCTGATCGGCGAAGTAAAGGCTGACCCCCGCATGGAGATTCCTATTATCGGGAATGGCGACATCAAGACAGCACAGCAGGCTAAGAATGCTTTTGATGTCTACGGAGTCGATGGCGTGATGATGGGAAGGGCAAGCTTCGGTGCCCCTTGGATCTTCCGCGAGGTGTCCGAATTTATTAATACCGGAAAGGTGCCTGCTATCTCAAATGAAGAAAAATTTGCTCTGCTGCGTCGGCAGATTCGTGAATCAATCGACCGGATTGATGAATACAGAGGCATCCTCCATGTGAGAAGGCATCTCGCTTCCACTCCCTTGCTGAAGGGGATTCCCGATTTCAGGGAGACGCGCATCCGCTTGCTTCGCGCAGAAACAGAAGAAGAGCTTGAAAATATATTAACAGAAATAGAAGAAAAGTTTTTTTAGATTATGAAAATAAGAAGGATTCTAATGATCGTGGCAGTGCTTATTGGCTGCCTTCAGATGGGAGCCCGCGAATTTACTCTCCCCTTGGGTCAATTCAACAAAGTGTCGATTGACGACAATGTCAACGTGGTTTATGTCGGAGCCAGCGGCACCCCGAGCAGAGTCACTTATGAAGGAGATTCCAAATATTCAAAAGCTTTTATCATCACCCAGAATGGAGAGAAAATCAAGATTCAGGTTGAGACACCCTTTGTAGGCGACCCTGAATTACCGACCTTGTATGTTTATTCCGATTTCCTGATGCATGCATCCATTTCTTCTGAATCAACCCTCACGATTCAATCTGCGGCTCCCGCCAGTGAGATTTGTCTTTCTCTGATGGGAAATGGCGCTATTGCGGCTAATGATCTGCGGGCCACCAAGATCATCGCCTCTGTAAAATCGGGAAATGGCTCCATCACAGTGTCCGGACATTGCGAACAAGCAAATTTCACCATGATCGGGAGCGGCACCATCCAATGTGACCGGTTGGAAGCTGCAAACGTAAGCTGCAAGATACTCGGTGGGGGATCTATCGGCTGTTGGCCTGTCAATACCCTCAAGGTAAGGGGTATCGGGAGCACCAAGATCTATTACAAAGGGACTCCCGAAATCAACAAGAAGGGTGGAGGCAAGCTTTTCACTCTTGAGACCGAGTGAAAACAGCAATCTCTCCCCTGAGTGTGGCCGATGAAGCATCGGTGATGCGGACGCGGATGAAATCGCCGGGTTTATGATCGCCCCTTGGGAAAACCACTACTTTATTCTGCGAAGTGCGGCCGAAGAGCTCGTCGGCGCTGCGCTTCGACACTCCTTCGACGAGGACCTCAAACTCCTTGCCCACATCCTTGCGGTTTGACTCAAGGCTTAGCTCATTCTGCAGGGCTATCATACGGTTGAGTCGCTCCACCTTCACGTCTTCCGGCACATTGTCGGGAAGATGCTTTGATGCGAAAGTGCCGGGACGTTCCGAATACTTGAACATGAAAGCGCTGTCGAAGCCGGCTTCCCTCATCAGGGAAAGGGTTTCTTGAAAATCATCTTCCGACTCATTATGGAATCCCGTAAACATATCGGTTGAGATTCCGGCCTCGGGCAAGATGCGCCGAATGGCCGCAATGCGGTCGAGATACCATTCGCGAGTGTATTTGCGGTTCATATCTTTCAGCACGCGATTGCTTCCGCTCTGCACCGGCAGATGGATGTGGCGCGCGATATTGGAATGAGCCGCCATCACCTCAAGAGTGCGGTCGCTCATGTCTTTCGGGTGTGAAGTCGTGAAGCGTATCCTCATGTCGGGAGCCGCTTCCGCCACCATTCCTAAGAGAGCCGGAAAATCCACATTCCCGCCGTCACCCCCTTCAAAAGAGTAGGAATTGACGTTCTGCCCGAGCAGAGTCACCTCCTTGAACCCCCTTTCGCGCAGATCGGCAAGTTCGCGCAAGACGCTTTCAGGCTCGCGCGAACGCTCACGGCCGCGGGTGTAGGGGACTATGCAATAGGAGCAGAAATTGTTGCACCCCCGCATTATGGAAATGAATCCGCTGACTCCGGCGCTTCCGATGCGCCGCGGAAGTACGTCGCGGTAGGTCTCCGTAAGGCTAAGTTCTATATCCATTGCTTTCTGACCGGCTTCTGCGGCGGCGAAAAGTTCGGGAAGCTGCAGATAGCTGTCGGGCCCCGCCACTATATCGACACCGTAGTCCTCGATGAGAGACTTCTTGAGCCTTTCGGCCATGCATCCTATCACGGCAATGATCACTTTCTTTCCGGCTTTGCGGCGCAATGCCTTCCAGTGGCTGATGCGTTGATAAATCTTCTGCTCCGCATTTTCGCGGATCGAACACGTATTGAAGATGACGGCCGACGCCTCATTGTCATTTTCTGTCAAGTCATAGCCGGCCATGCCTAAGATTGAAGCCACGACCTCCGAATCTGCCACGTTCATCTGGCATCCATAGGTCTCAATGCGCACTTTTGGTGAAAAAGTGCAATTTTTATCATCTACAAGTCGAAAAACAGGGTCCATACTATTTGATATTTGAAAGATATTTCCTAAATTTGTGCAAAATTATTAATTCGTCTACAAAATTACACAATAAATCTATTTGTTACAAATGAGCATCCCTTTTAT
>CAMWJD010000049.1 GCA_947174515.1 uncultured Porphyromonadaceae bacterium | reverse complement strand
ACCATTATCGGATTACTTAGTAACATATGTCGTTTAATTTTTCTTAGCTACTTATCACTCAAAAGAACCCATGCGCAGGAAATTGACTTCTTCCTGAGTGAGATATCTCCAACGACCACGGGGGAGGTTTTTCTTTGTCAGTCCGGCGAAATACACCCTGTCAAGCTTTGTGACACGATAGCCGAGATGTTCGAAAATTCGACGCACGATGCGGTTTCTGCCACTATGTATTTCAATTCCGGCCTGATTCCGGTCAGTATCGTTGGCATATGAGATTGCATCAGCATGGATTTCTCCGTCTTCAAGCTCAATGCCGTCAGCTATCCGCTGCATGTCTTCTTCGCTGATATCCTTATCAGTCCAGACATGATAGATTTTCTTTTTGACAAATTTCGGATGTGTCAGTTTTGATGCGAGTTCTCCATCATTGGTCAGAAGAAGCACGCCTGTGGTGTTACGGTCAAGGCGGCCGACGGGATAGATTCTTTCCCTGCAAGCGCCCTTCACCACATCAAGCACGGTGAGACGGCCATTGGGATCATCGCTTGTAGTGACGCAATCCTTAGGCTTGTTAAGGAGCACATAGCACTTTCTTTCGGGAGTGATCACCTTATCCTCGCACTTCACCACATCGTCGCGGTTAATCTTGGTTCCAAGTTCGGTGACCACCACATCGTTGACCGTCACCAGTCCGGCAGCGATTTTCTCATCAGCTTCCCTGCGTGAGCAGAGTCCGGAATTGGCCATATACTTATTGAGACGGATCTGCTCGTCGGGATTCACATCGTCGATGACATAGTCGATCTGGCGAGGACGCGGAGTAAATTTCATGCCGGGTTTTTGATTTTTCCGGAACACATCCTGACGTTTCTGATATCCGCCCTGCTGGTTTCCTGTGCGTCCATAAGCGCCCTGACGGTTCTGGTAGCCATTTTGCTGACCACCCTGACGACTGAAGCCTGCGGGGCGCTGCTGATAGCCGGACTGCTGACCACCCTGACGGTTATAACCGCCCTGGCGAGTATAGCCGGCCGTACGCTTCTGCTGCATACCGTATTTGTTCTGGCGCACATAACCGTTACGGCTCTGGTAGCCCCCTTCTACATTCTGGCGATATGAGTTCTCAGACGCACCATTCATCATGTCAGTGTCTGAATTATATCTTGAGTATTCTTCGTCAGACGAATTGTTATTCTGATAGTTCCTGGAGTATGAATTCGGACGTTGCTGGAAAGAGGGGCGCTGCTGACGATTGTATCCCGACTCCTCCCTGTTATGATAATTGTTGGAATAACTGTTCTGATAACTTGGGCGAGGCCTTGGCTGGAATCCGCGTTGTCCGAAGTCAGGTCTCTCTGTGCCTCTATACGGTTTAGACTGGAAATACTGATCGTTGTTTTCCATGTTTTCAGCAGGAGAGGTGACCGCTCCTATTCTCGGCCTCTTTGGTTTCTTTTCTTCCATTATTTTCTGTTTAGTGTTGGCGCATGACATCGCTGCCATTTTCTAAGCCGCCGTTGATTTTTATGTTGCTTTTGAATTATTTTGTAATATGCTGTAAAATTCTGCAATTGCGATGCAAAAATACTATTTTTTTTTCACTTATGCAAGTAACTGAAAGAAAAATCCGGGGACGCCTGATTTTCAAGTGCGTCCCCAGAGATACTTATTGAGATAAAACTTTACGGAATGACAACTTTCGAAGCGACACCGCCACGACGCTTGATATATACGCCATGAGACGGATCAGACACCTTCATTCCGTCGACGGTATAGTATTCCTCAGGCATGTTCGAGTCTGCATCGATGCCTTCCACGGCTGTATTGTCAAAGTCGTTGACTTCATTCTTTGCACAATTATGCACGATACCATTCTTGTCGACAACAGCGGCGATCACGCGAAGCTTATTCTTATCGGGGATAAGTTTCGAGTTGATTTTCGACAGGTCGAACGTAATGCTGTGGGTTGCTTTTTCGTTTTCAGCAAGAGTGGCAGGGATACTGCCATCCACACCGTAGATACCGGTAGTGGAAACCACGACATCATTGAATGTCAACCCTACGACACGGGTGCTTCCATATTTACCGCCTCTGCAAAATTCCTTAAGCTCTTCGACATAAGTATTAAGAGGCACCCTTGAAGCATAAGCATTTAGCTGGAACCATGACTGTGTCGTGCCCGTCAGTCCGTCAGCCACAAGTATATATACCAACCGATATTCTCCATTTTCCATACCTACGACATTCCATACTTCAGCATCAGCTTCAAGAGTGTTTTCATCTATCCACTTATGATCAACCTTGATTCCCCAGGGAGTGGGTTGCGAATTGAAATATTTCACATCCTGCACTATCGGAGCTATACCGCTGAATCTGCCGGTACCGACCATCGGATCCATTACCAACTGCCTGTCCAAGTAAACGGAGGGATATCCCGGGACTTTCGACGGGTAAGCTGTGGTCACCTGCATCGGGTCATTATTATGATATGCAGCCACCACGAAGTCCGGCTCGTTTTTCTTGATATATTCCAACATAGCATATCCGCCTGGGCACCAACTGCACCAAGTGCCTGTGTATTCCTCGATCAAAGTCTGATGCGCCGGACCATCAGTAAAGGCCGCTATATATGTGGAAAGCTTGTTTTGATTTGCCTCTCCATTCGCAACCCCATTGACTTTCGCCACTTCAAACGAACATTCGCCCGCGAACTTCTGTTCGAAAGCAGGAAGATTCAAAGTCACGGAAAAAATTTTTCCTAAACCTGCTTCCACCGGTTCAGCCAAGTCTATGTGGTTTGTGCCGCTTTTGCCGTCGATGACGTAATCGATATCGACAGAAGAAACAGATTCCGTGGACGTGGAGGAAAGCTCTAAATCAATTGATGCTGATTCCCCTAAATTCAAATATACATGATTCGGAATAGAGACAAGTTTCACTGTCACGGGCGCCATATTTTCTTTCTCAAGCACTACCGACATCAAGCTTCCAACTCCATAAGTCTCCGGAAGACTTGTCCAGGATGTCAGAGTCTTATTGGTCCGGCAAAGCAATGCATTGGGGTCGTCACATTCACCTACCATCAAAGGATACTGAGAGGCTCCGTTTAATTCAGTGACTGTAAACGAAAAACCTGCATAAACTCCCTCGGCCGGAATCACATATCCATCGGTCAAAGTCGTGGTCATCGTTCCGTCGGCCGGAATGGTGACCGGCCATGAACTGATGTCCGGTGTGAAAGTGTTCCCCTGCATTTTCAAGCTTGAGGAAAGCCAGATAGATGGATCAGAATAGCATGACACACCGGAAGCATTTATCGGAGCATTGATCTGCTTGATAGTGAACCCCCCGAATGTCTCACCGGGCAAAAAGATCGCCACATCGTAGGTTTCCGCCGTACTGCTGCCGAAACCTCCGGCAGATTTATCGACATAAGAAAAATCAAATGTCATCGCATGTATGGTGCCCAGAGCCGCTGCTCCCAACATCATTGAAAGTAACAATTTTTTCATATTAATTATGTTTTAAGCCCCCTGAGTCTTGCAAACCAAACTCAAGAATGATAATGTGAATACAGTTAAAGAGATGCTATTGCCTTGCGTATTCTCCTGATGACTTCAGATTTCGGCATCAGTTCAGTGATATCGAACATATGAGGTCCGCGACAGGCACCGACTACCGCGAGACGGAAAGCATTCATGACATTGCCGAGATGGTAACCTTTTTCCGCTATCCAGTCAAGAACCACCTTTTCGGCGTTAGCCGATGACATGTCGTCAATTCCTTCAAGCACTTCTATAAGCTCTTCCATGATTCGGGGAGTGTCTTCCTGCCAGCGCTTCCTGACATCTTTTTCCGCATAAGTATCAGGAGCGATAAAGAAGAAATCGCCCTGAGTCCAAAGATCCTGGACAAATTCGATGCGTCCTTTCACCATTCCCACAGCCTTTGCGATGTAATCCATTCCAAAGTCATCGGCACTCTTGCCACGCTCTTCAAGACGCTCCTTGAGCACCGGCATGAAAAGATGGGCAAGCTCACGATCGTCCATGCGCATGAGATATTCGTGATTGAACCAGATCCCTTTCTTATAGTCGAACTTGGCGCCGGCTTTCGAGCAATGATCAAATGAGAATTTCCTTATGAGCTCGTCCATGCTCATGATCTCCGTGTCATCACCGGGATTCCATCCGAGAAGGGCAAGGAAGTTGACCACCGCCTCCGGAAGATACCCTTTTTCACGATATCCTGATGAAATTTCCCCGCTCTTCGGGTCATGCCATTCAAGCGGGAATACCGGGAATCCGAGTTTGTCGCCGTCACGCTTTGAAAGTTTACCGTTTCCCACCGGCTTCAGGAGCAACGGCAGATGCACGAATTGCGGCATCGTATCTTCCCATCCGAAAGCCTGATAGAGAAGCACGTGTAATGGGGCGGAAGGCAACCATTCCTCTCCTCTGATCACATGAGTGATTTCCATCAGATGGTCGTCGACAATATTTGCAAGA
The DNA here is from genome assembly GCA_947174515.1 of uncultured Porphyromonadaceae bacterium. Classification (GTDB taxonomy): domain Bacteria; phylum Bacteroidota; class Bacteroidia; order Bacteroidales; family Muribaculaceae; genus Lepagella. The sequence continues at coordinate 10,203 of CAMWJD010000049.1, read as the reverse complement.
TGATAGGTAGGAAGGTCATCGGCACTTTTATAAAGCACTTTGTCATCGATTATATTTGAGTTGATGACCACTTCACCACGGATAAGATCGTTGACCTTGACATCCACATCCGGCTCAGTCTTGAAGCGCACCACATATTGATGCCCCTCATCGATCAGACGCTTCACTTCCTCTTCAGGCATAGTCAGAGAATTGCGCATCTGTCCTCTCGTGTGGGCGTCATACTGGAAGTTGGGATGGCGCTCGCGTGCGGCATCAAGTTCTTCGGGAGTGTCGAATGCAATATAGGCTTTGCCGGCATCAAGAAGCATATCGGCATATTTACGGTATATGTCCCTGCGCTGACTTTGCTTATAAGGGCCATGAGGACCACCTTCGCGGATACCTTCGTCGAATTTTATACCAAGCCAGTCGAGACTCTCCATTATGTATTCTTCAGCACCGGGCACGAAACGTCGGCTATCGGTGTCTTCTATTCGCAATATCATGTCGCCGCCATGCTGGCGGGTGAAAAGATAATTGAACAGCGCCGTGCGCACGCCGCCAATATGAAGAGGGCCTGTCGGGGAGGGAGCGAATCTAACTCGGGTTTTCATCAATTAATAATTTAGAATTTTGAATTTAGAATAATTGAGAATTGAGAATTGAGAATTTAGAATAATTGTGAATTGTGAATTGTGAATTGTGAATTTAGAATTGAGAATTATTCTGTATTCTTTTGGGGTTTCTTATTTGAATTTGTATTTATTTTTCCAATCGGTGCAAAGCGACGGAATCAGGAGAGGTGTCAGCAGATCGCGGTCTTCGCTTGACAGGGTCGAGAGAGCGGTGAAGGTCGCTGTCAACGGGGTGGCTCCCGGTCCGGTGGAGTAAGCAATGGTGGCGAAATGAATTTTTTCGGCCAAATCCGATGATTTGAGATCTGAATCCTTCAGATTGAAGAAATCCTTGACAGCGGGGGCCTTGAAGATTTTTTTCGTGTCAAGCGGTGACAATTCCGCATCAAAAAATTTGACTTGTGTGTCGCCTGCGATTGAATCCTCTCCCACCGTGTAAAGAGTCATCACTATCTGCTCTTTATTATATGGCAGAATCTTTATTTCAAGTGTGCTTACGGGGGTGACAGATACCTTCAGATAGTCAGGAGCAACGGCATCAAATCTTGTCTTACCACCCAGGCCATCAGTCACTTCAAGCAGACTGTCGGCATGCTGGTAATAATCAATCATATCGAGCCGTGTGGAAGGCCGCAACAAATCAAGGACATCGAGAGGAATCCGAGCAAACACCTCTATGGCTGTCAAGCCGCCATTTTCACCTTCAGGTGAAGGTGTGGCATCGGGTGTCTGTGATTTTCCCGCGATGTGGACTGCGAAGAAGAGTGTCAGCAACAGCCACTTTGCAGCTCCTTTCCTAAACATGGATAATCTCATTTCTTTTTGAAAATATCGTAGTTGCCGTTATATTTCGGTTTCCCTGATTCGCTTTTCTTTGATTTTCTTTCCTTCTTCTCTTTCTTTCCGGCGCTCTTTCCCCCGGAAAGCGACATCTCATAGTCAGTCCGCGCTGACTTTTCAGACTTACGCTTCTTAGCCTCGGCTTTTTTCACGCGGTCTTTCGCTTCACGGGAATAGTCACGGTCAGTAGCAAACTCAGCCCTTATCTTTCTTCCGAAGAAGTCGGCATTGCGGAGTGCGTCGACTACTTTACGGGCGTCTTTCTTCCTTACGTCAAAAAGAGTGTATTCGGGCATGAGGTCGATCCGGCCTATTTCAGGTTTGGAGCCCACTACATAACGATTGACAAGCTCCATCAGGTTGCCCGGGAAAAATCCCTGGGCTTTACCGATATTCACCATCAGCCGTTCATAGCCGTCCTCAGCTGTGCGGCGATCTTTATCCCCTTTGTGCTTGCGTTCTCCCCTCTCACTTCTGTCTCCATCCCGTCGGCTGCCACGCTCCTTACGCTCCTCAGCGTTCAGATCTATGTCCGGCATATCGCGGTAGTAATCAAGAAGTCGGTTGAATTCAAGCGAAAGCACACGCTTCAGCAGATCTTCTTCCGAAAGCCACTCCAGTTTCTTTCTGACACCGGGCAGGAATTTTTCAATCTGAGCATCGTCCACTTCCACCCTCTCGATACGGTCGGCAAGATTATATATCTGCTTTTCGATAATATGGTCGGGAGACGGCACTTTCTTATACTCAAAAGTCTTTCCGATACGTTTTTCAATCTCCCTTAACTTGCCACGCTCCCTGGAGTGAATGATAGCGACCGAAACGCCGGTCTTGTTCGCCCTACCCGTTCGACCGGAACGATGGGTATATACAGCCACATCATCAGGCAGACCATAGTTTATTACGTGGGAAAGATCGTCTACGTCAAGTCCGCGGGCAGCCACATCAGTTGCCACGAGGAGCTGGGTGACATGGTCGCGGAATTTTTTCATCGCCAGGTCTCTCTGGGCCTGTGAGAGGTCGCCATGAAGGCAGTCGGCATTATAGCCATCAGCAATCAGTTTGTCGGCTATCTCCTGCGTCTCACGCTTTGTGCGGCAGAAGATAATGCCATATATATCCGGATTATTGTCGGCCACACGCTTCAGTGCAAGATACTTGTCGTGTGCCTTCACCATATAGTAGATATGCTTTACGTTCTTGGCACCTTCATTCTTATTTCCGGCTACAAATTCCACCGGATCTTTCATGAAATTGCGTGCAATGGCGGCAATTTCCTTCGGCATGGTGGCAGAAAACATCAGCATCTTCCTATCTTCAGGCACATGCGACAGAATCTCATTGATGTCATCTATGAAGCCCATGTTGAGCATCTCATCGGCTTCATCAAGGATTACGGTGTTGACATGGTCAAGCTTTACCACACCCCTCTTGATGAGGTCGATCAGACGTCCGGGAGTCGCAACTATCACCTGGGCACCTTTCCTTATCCCCTTTATCTGCGACTCGATGCTGCTGCCGCCATAAACCGGAATTATCTTGACAGCCTCAAGATATTTTGCAAAGTCGGCAAGATCACCGGCAATCTGCAGACAAAGCTCGCGTGTAGGAGCTATCACGAGAGCCTGAGTTGCATCAGAGTCCGGATTGATTCGTTGCAAAAGCGGAAGGCCAAAGGCCGCTGTCTTTCCGGTGCCCGTCTGAGCAAGGCCCACTACATCACCATCCTTGCTTAAAAGATGAGGTATGACCATTTCCTGAATAGGCATAGGATGCTCAAAGCCGAGCTCCTCGACAGCCTTCAGAATCCGGGGTTCGACTCCCAAGTCTGCAAATCTCTTAATATCTTGTTGTTCTTCCATAAATATCAGTTTTAGGCAAAAAAATTCCGGCTATCAATATCGATCATTGCCCTGAGACAACAATCTTTTCCGATTTATCCCCCGATTTCAGAATGTATAGACCATTTCCAAGTGATGATACTTCAGATTTTGAAATTCCTGATTTCACCAATCTGCCGTCAAGACTATAAACATCCACATTTGCAGAAACAGGAAGCACAGCCACGGCATTATTCTCATTCTTATACACTTCATATTCCTCCGGGGTCATCAACACAAAATCAGATGCTTTGTATTGCTCGGCTTCAGTCAGCTGGAGAAAGGCCTGATTGCGAGGGATATATTCATAATCACCTTTCACAAACGCAAGTTTTCCATCTTTGAGACCCAACACCCTCATAGATTCCTGATCGAATGGAGTGCGATTGAAGTGAATGACCCCCGGATTGTCAAAATAGACGCCCTTCAAATAATTGGCGGCGGTCTGCGCTTGAGCGGATCCTCCTATATTGAGTCGGTTGTCTGACGGAAGCGCGGATGAACATTCCGCAATCACGGGAGTAGAACCCGGAATGACTCCATCAATTTCCTTGATCACAACAACACCTCTGGGGTCAATCTGATCAACTGCATAAAATTTCATACCTTCAGATGCGGCAGAAAACGGGAATGATGCATAAAACGGATGATAAAATTTTCCACCTGCAGCCACAGACGGTGCTATCCCGAAATAGCAGTCATCAGAAGAAGAATCCACTTTATGAAAATACCACAGACGACGGTCACCGGTGACGTCGGCCGACGCTAATCCCGCATCGGCATCAGATTCGGTCTGCCTGTCGCCGAGATATTTTGTAAGGCCTGACTTAGACGCATATATCAGATAGGACTGAAGTCCGTCATATTTCTTATCTTTATAGATTTTGACATACTCGTCGAGAAAACCATGTACGCTCGTGCCCTGACCGGCTATGTCGTAAGTGATTTTTGACGATTGATTTTCAATGTGGTTCACATAGAAGATGCAGGAAGGGTCTGATATTGTCATATCCTTGCTGAGATACAACTCAAGCGCCCTTACATCTACAGAAGAAGTTGTGGAATTGAAGTAACCTTTGTTGTCTAAAAGATAAGCATAGCGCTTAGTAAAGCCACTTTGAACACGATAATATCCATCTTCTCCCAGATCAGCATAAGCTGTCAACGCCGAAATGGCAATAATTGCATAGAGTAAAAGTCTTTTCATACGTTATCCATTAATACCTGTAAAAACGCATCCGCCGTGCACTCGGACACGACGGATGTGCTTTATCATAACGCATTGGCATGTTCATTTATTACATTCCATGCGAATTTTAACTCAATCACTCGCAAACGCAGATTGCTACGCGATTGTCAACCGGATCAGCATACGGCTGCTCTTCAGCTTCACCCATGCTCTTCACGATGATGCGATCAGCTGCAATGTTGTAGTTGCTCTTAAGTGTGTTGGCAACAACTTCAGCACGCTGCTTGCTCAGACGAAGGTTGATGGCGAGTGTGCCAGTACCCTTGTCGGCATAGCCTGTGATGACAACCTTTGCGTTAGGATGATTCTTGAGGAATTCAGCAACTTCGTTCACCTTATACATTTCATCTTTTGTGATGGTATAAGTATTGATGCGGAAGAATACATCGCGACGGAGCATCTCAGGACGAACTTCTTCGACAACGTTGGTGACAGGAGCAGGAACCTCAACCACTTTCTCAACAATTCTTTCGATCACCTGCGGCTGCTGAACGGGAAGTTCTACAGTGCGGGTAGTCTTATTATACTTAGAACCGAATGTGTAGCGGATACCTACGAGGCCATTGAAATACCAGTCGGCATTATGAGCCAGCTTTGAGTTGTAGCCGTCAGGAAGGACATTAGCCATCAATTCAAGGCCGAGAGAAATATGCTTGCTTACATTGAAGTTGCAGTCAAGACCAAACTGACCAACGAAACGAGTCTTAGTGCCATCCCAAAGGAGAGCAAGACCGAGATCGTTCTGACCAAGATACTGACCCAACTGACGGAGATTAGCGTCAGCCTGCACAGCCTCCTTATTATTCCATGCGATATTTGCACCCACACCGGCGATAAGATCAACGTCTACTACGCGAGTAGGCTTGTAGCCACCGATAATATTTGTCAAATTGAAAGTGACATCAACAGTAGGAGCAACATAATTCCATTTCCAGCGTTGATTGCCAACAGCATAAGAAACCTGCTGATCATTCACAACTCCGTTGAAAGAGCCGTTGAATTCAAGAGCACCCTTTGACTGCCATGCGTTGACAGCGAGACGAGCACCTACATAAGGGTTGAAGTTATAGCCGACAGCTAACTGAGCGTTCGGGCAGAGGAGCTTTCCAAAGGAAGTCTCACCAAGAGTTTCCTGGCCTCCGAACTGTCCCTGGATATACCAGTTGGGGACGTATGTGTACTCGGTGATGGTTTCCTGCGCCATTGCGGAAGCACCGGCGAATAACATAGCACCAGCGAGCAGAATTTTATTTAATTTCATATTTCAATTCTTTAATTTTGGTGTTTCTTTTGTATTTCTAAGGTCGGGGTAACCGGTCCCGGACAATAATCCGGAACCGATATTATCAATACTTAGTCAACTTGGATATAGAATTTCTGAGTTGATGTGCGACCGGAGTAGTCAACACCCTGATATACGATCTCGTATTTGCGACCCGACTTAAGAGCTGAAGATGGGATGCTATATACGATAGTGTTACCGCTCATTACCTTGTTGAGGTAATCGGAAGCAGCGTTCACAGCTCCTACTTCGCTTTCAATCTTATTGCCGGTCTTGGAATCATAAACCATAGTCACTGCCACGAATTTCTTATAAGCAGGAGCCAAAAGTTCGCCGGTGTAGCTTGAAGCATACAGGTTGATGTTGCCGTTGGCCAGTTTGAACTTGACAGGCTGGCTCTTCTTATTTGATACGATACCTACACCACCATTCTTCTGGTTGTAGAACATAGCTACCTGGAGATAATGGTTAGGATCAGCAAGCACATTGTTGATCTTGCCTGCTACCTTATTGTAGAGTTCAACAAGTTTGTTGAGACGCTTAGCGTAAGACACAGCAGTGTTACCGATGTTGTCAAAAGCATCTTGGATCTGGCCGTCAATGCCTGCAACAACTTCATTGAGCTGCTTCTGCATCTGAAGAAGAGTGATGCTTACGCTTGCCTCAAACTTAGCAATAGTCTCTCTGTCGCCATCCTTACCGATAGCCTTAGCAAGAGCCTTGGAAATTGCTTCGTTGATATAGAGAGCAGCATCTGCAGGATCTGCGAATTCAGCCTCTACGACACCAATATCTTTTCCATCAACTGTAATACCGGTTACTTCTGCAAAAAGATTGTCCTTACTATTCTTACCGATACTTACATTACCTTTTGCAAAGCCAATCTTGTAGCCGAGGACTTCCATATCCTTACCTTCAATCTTAATGTTGTTAAGATTCTGCTCTATAAGATTCTTGATGAAATTGTCGAGAGAACCGAAAGTAGGAAGTTTCTTAGAAGTTCCTTTGCCATAGAGGAATGAGTAGCTGAGAGGTCTTGCTGTAGTAGCAGCCACTTCATATTTGCTGAGTACGGAGTAAGGTTTCATTTTGCCTGTTGTATCAGCAGCTTCCCAATCATAGCGAACTGCGTATGCAGGAAGTTTACCATTCAGCTGATTGTAGACAGCCTTGAGGAGTGAAACGGCATTGCGCTTGCTCGGATCATTAAGAGCATCCTTTGCAGCAGTCTTAAGACCCTCGTCGATTGTCACTCTTGCCTTATCGATATCATCCTTATCAACAATAACCTCAGCCTCATAGAAACCATTGCCTGAGATTTCATCATATGCACGAGAATAGCCGAATAGCAATTCGTCAGTGCTCTTTTTAACCTTAAGAGTTGCGGGGAACTTGTTTTCCGCTGAGCTCTGGAGCACGAATTTTTCGCTGTCAAACAGGTGACCTGCCGGGTTGATAGTCAGGTAAACCTTACCGAGATTTACATCACCGAACGGACCCTCCGGAATAGATTCTACTGCCAGGCCAAGAGCCTTGAGTCTGTCGAAGTCGTCTTTCGTCAGCGCGATAGACTCAGAAACGTAATAATTCTGGTTGGCAGAATAAGACGGGAAGTCGTAAGCCGGCTGATCGTTGTAGCCATACCAGTTGAAAAGCATATTGCTCTGTACGCCGATAGGGAGGCTGAAATTACCGAAAATCGGGCTGTCTGTACCTTGAACCACGATGCTTGTCACAAGCACGTCGAAACGGCTGAACAGCACATCAAGCTTCTCATCTATCTTATTTACTCTTTCTGTCAGGTTATCAAGTCTATCAAAAACACCGCCCTCATTAAAAAGAGTATCTTTAAGAGCCTGGAGATCAGACATTATAACTGTGATAGTATCTTTAACAAGAGTATCAAGACGACCTATTACATAATCGACATGTGCTCGATTATATTTGACAGAGTCATCCATCTCGCCAATTCTCTCCTTCACAAAATTGAGAGTAGTATCTATTACTGCAACACGACCGGTCAACTCTTCCAAGTCTTTCATAACACCGAAGTGCATGATAGAATCAATGGTATCGATGCGTAATTCATGATTCTTTGTAATAGTATTAAACTCCTTAATAGCACCGTTGATTCTAATAGAAAGGGTGTCAGCTACTATGCTATCATTAACACGCAGTAGCGAATCAAGTTTATGCAGATTTGCATCTACATACTTAACTGTCGCATATTCACGGAGGTCTTGCATTAACTTGTCAATGTCACCTCTGTGATTCTGAATAGATTCATTCAACGCAGTCAATGCGCGGTTAGCGCCATCAATCTGATACTGGAGATTGGCCACATCAAACTTAGTCTGATTTGCCAAATCGCTCCAATCATCCTTACAGGACTGGAGAGAACCCACGGTAATCAATGTCAAGAATGCCAGGGCAACTCCATAGAGTAATTTTTTCATCATCTCTGGTCGTTTTAAGTTATTGATAATTATTATTTTTTTATTAATATTTCCTATAATGAAATCATTAAGAACGCATGCGCAAAATCGCCGGATCGCAATCCAACAAAATTCGCATACTTATAAACGATTGCAAAATTAATATATTTTTTTCAATTTTTTACAAAAAAATCAAAAAAAATCGCATAATAGAAAAAAAACAATAAAATTTCTTAACCCTCAATCAAATCGAGCAACGCCGGCAAAGCCTCCTCCGCAGGAATGTTCTTTTTGACCAACTCCTTACCTTTATATATAGAGACACGTCCGGGACCTGCTCCTACATATCCATAGTCGGCATCCGCCATCTCACCCGGACCATTCACTATGCAACCCATCACCCCAATTTTAAGGCCTTTCAGATGAGATGTATTTGCCTTCACTTCCGCCAGTGTCTTCTGAAGGTCGAAGAGAGTTCGACCACAACCGGGGCAGGATATGTATTCTGTCTTGGATATACGCAGCCTGGCAGCCTGCAGAATGCCGAGCGCGACACTCGCCACCTCCTCTTTGGTGAACTTTTCCGATGCCACAATTGCAATTCCGGAAGCATATCCATCAAGCAGCAACGGGCCAAAGTCGGCAGCCGCCTCTATCTGAAAATCTTCCGGATTCTGAGTGAGGAATCCCATCATCACGATGATCGGATTGCGACCTCCCTGTGCAACAAAACGATCGATCCAACTTTTGAAAGCTCCGGGGCGATTGTCGGAAGATGTGGTGAGCACCACCGGCTTCTCATCTTGATACACAACCGGAGACATCGATGTAGAGACATAATGCCAGTCAGGCTGCAGCGAAAAGTCGACATCCATCACCGGGAACTCGTCATAAGGAAGTTTGGCGGCATAGTCGCGGGCCTTCCCCGGCAACACAGATTCCGGGACTTCGATCTCTTCGTGTCCGGCACGGGCTGTGATATAATCACGGAGTTTGACAGCCACCGGAATCTCACATTCCGGATCTTCGCTGAGGGAAACACGTATAGTGTCGCCGATACCGTCGGCAAGCAACGTTCCGATTCCTACAGCACTTTTGATGCGCCCGTCTTCCCCGTCACCAGCCTCAGTGACACCGAGATGAAGAGGAAACCGCATGTCCTCTGAATCCATAGTCGCAACAAGAAGACGCACTGTCTCCACCATCACGATGACATTGGATGCCTTGACCGAAATGACAATATTATCGAAATTCTCTTCCCGGGCTATCCGAAGAAACTCCATCACCGACTCCACCATTCCGGCCGGAGTGTCGCCATATCGACTCATGATGCGGTCGGAAAGAGATCCATGGTTGACACCAAGACGCACACAAGTGTGATTTTCCTTACAAATATTAAGGAACGGGACAAACTTTGACCGAATCTTCTCAAGCTCCTGAGCATACTCCTCATCAGTGAACTCAAGTTTGCGGAAAGTGCGGGCGGCATCGACAAAATTACCGGGATTTATGCGCACCTTATCGCAAGTGACGGCAGCCTCGAAAGCGGCCTTTGGATTGAAATGGACATCAGCCACGAGAGGCACGTCGCAACCTGAATCAAGAAGAGCTTTCTTGATATTGGCCATATTGGCGGCTTCTTTCACACCTTGAGTGGTGAGACGCACAAGTTCACCGCCGGCATCGGCTATGCGACGCGCCTGAGCGGCGCTGGCATCGGTGTCATTGGTATTGGTGTTGCACATCGACTGGATGCGGATGGGGTTTTCGCCGCCTATCTCCACACCCCCGGCTTTGGCAACACTGCTTTTTCTTCGCTTGTAATTGTATTTTGACATTATTATTTTAAGTAGCTAAGAAAAATTAAACGACATATGTTACTAAGTAATCCGATAATGGT
>CAMWJD010000048.1 GCA_947174515.1 uncultured Porphyromonadaceae bacterium | reverse complement strand
ACCGATACCCCCCAACCCAAAAAGAGAGGAAGGAAACCGGGCACAAAGAAAATTGCCAAACAGGAAGGGGAAGTCGCTGAAGCAGAAGCATCGCAAACACTTCCCGCAATCATAGAAAATAAAGAAGAGACTCCTTCTTCAACGATTGCGGATGAGACATCTCGCGAGAAGAACAAGAATGAATCTTTCGGAGAAAAGAATACAGCAGCAAACAACAATCAATTTTCAAAAAAACAAAAGAATCAGCAGAATAAACGAGGTCCCCAGAGCCATAAAAATGATGGATTTGATTCATTTTTTGGAAATTCAAAAGGCCGCACCTTCAAACCCCGCAACAATCAAGAACGTCAAGAGCCATCCTTATTTGACCAAATCTCGACGGATGCCGCTATCGTAGCCAAAGAGCCGGAACAGGCACCGCAGGAAATCAATAGCATGGAAGAAGAAATCCAGGCTCCTATCATCATTGCGGAACCGGGAGCAAACTCACAGTTCACCAAAGCCAACCTTGCACCTAATAATTACGGCAACAATCAGGGCAATAAGCACATGACCAAACGCCAACGTGCGTTAGAACGGAAAATGCTTCAGCAACAGCGCAGACAGATGATGCAAGCTGAGACGGTGTTTGACTTTGACGGAATTCTTAACGCTTACGGAGTGCTTGAAATCATGCCGGAGGGATTTGGATTCCTTCGTTCGAGTGATTACAATTACCTTGCATCGCCTGATGACGTATATGTGTCGCAAATTCAAATTAAGGAACACGGACTTAAATCAGGGGATGTAGTAGAATGTGCAATACGTCCGCCGCGCGAAGGCGAAAAATATTATCCTCTATGCAAAGTTCTCAGCATAAACGGGCTTTCTCCTGAAGCGGTAAGAGACCGGATTCCATTTGAGCATCTCGTTCCTCTCTTCCCGGATGAGAAATTTAATCTGACAGGGGGGCATACCGCAAATATTTCTACACGAGTCGTAGACATGTTTGCACCAATCGGCAAAGGACAGAGAGCACTCATAGTGGCGCCTCCCAAGACCGGCAAGACAATATTGCTCAAAGACATTGCCAATGCCATAGCAGAAAATCATCCGGAAACTTACATCATAATGCTTCTCATCGACGAGCGACCCGAAGAGGTGACCGACATGGCACGCAGCGTAAATGCAGAGGTCATAGCATCTACATTCGATGAGCCGGCTGAACGTCATGTCAAGATTGCAGGTATTGTGCTTGAAAAAGCCAAACGTCTTGTAGAAAGCGGTCATGACGTTGTCATCATGCTTGACTCCATCACCCGACTGGCAAGAGCATATAATACGGTAAGTCCAGCAAGTGGAAAGATCCTTTCAGGAGGTGTAGATGCGAATGCCTTGCAAAAGCCAAAACGATTCTTCGGCGCAGCCCGCAACATCGAACATGGAGGATCCCTTACTATAATCGCGACAGCCCTCACAGAGACATCAAGCAAGATGGATGAGGTGATTTTTGAAGAATTCAAAGGAACCGGCAATATGGAGCTTCAGCTTGACCGCAAGTTGAGCAACAAACGAATTTTCCCTGCCGTAGATATCATAGCATCCTCTACACGCCGCGACGACCTTCTGCTTAGTGAGGAAGTCTTGAACCGCATGTGGGTGCTTCGCAATTTCCTTGGCGACATGACTTCTTTAGAAGCAATGGAATTCATCCGCAAAAGAATGGAACTGACCCGCAACAATGAGGAATTGCTCGTGACCATGGACAAGTAAAATAATTTAGAATTTTGATTATTTAACTTTTCTAAAAAATCATGGGGCAAGACAGATGTTTTTTCGGTCTTGCCCTTTATGAAATATATAGTCGACAATTATGAGCAACAAAATACAAAAGACGAATGCCGCCCGGCTGCTTGATCAGATGAAAATCAAGTATGAGCTTGTGCCATATAATTTTGATCCTGAAGATCTTGCAGCTGAGCATGTAGCAGAAGAACTTGGAGAGCCAATCGAGCAAGTGTATAAGACTCTCGTGCTTCGCGGAGACAAGACCGGACTTTTCGTGTGTGTTGTGGCCGGGAATCGTGAAGTAGATTTAAAACTTGCTGCAAAAGCATCCGGAAACAAGAAGGCAGAGATGCTTCCCTTGAAAGAATTGCTTCCTAATACAGGTTATATCCGCGGGGGATGCACATCCGTAGGGATGAAAAAGCATTATCCTACATATTTCAGTGAAGAGATGCAGCAATTCGACACTGTATATGTAAGTGCCGGACAAAGGGGCCTTCAGCTGAAGCTATCCCCTATTGATCTTGCCAAGGCCGCCAAGGCCACCTTTGCAATAATTACAGAAACTTCAAAATCATGAATACGTTCGGAAGAAATCTTCGACTCACCACTTTTGGTGAAAGCCATGGGAAAGCTATGGGTGGCATATTAGATGGAATGCCCGGAGGAATTAAGATTGATATGGACATCATCCTCAGAGAGACTGCAAGAAGACGCCCCGGACAAAACCATCTTGTCACGGCAAGAAATGAAAAAGATATCCCGGAGCTTCTTTCAGGCCTGACAGATGATATGATAACCCTCGGGACTCCAATAGGTTTTATAGTTCGCAATACCGACCAGCGCAGCGGTGACTATGGAGAGATGGCTAAGCTGTATAGGCCTAACCATGCAGATTTCACATATGACATGCGTTATGGACTTCATGAAGCAAGAGGAGGAGGACGAGCATCTGCAAGGGAGACTCTGAACTGGGTGATCGGTGGAGCTATCGCACGCCAGCTTCCATGCATGAAGGATATATCCATTAATGCTAAAATAATTTCTGTAGGAGGCGTTGAAGGCACAACTGAAGAAATGTCAGCTGTAGTTGAAGAAGCGATGAAACGCGGAGACTCCGTAGGAGGAATAGTAGAATGTGTGATAGATGGCATCCCGGCCGGAATTGGGAATCCGGTATTCGGGAAATTGCATGCACGTCTTGCGCAAGCCATGATGAGCATCAATGCAGCCAAGGGGTTTGAATACGGCGACGGATTTTCTGCCGCATCAATGTATGGCACGCAACAAGCCGATATTTTCACTTCAAAAGACGGGCGCATTTATACCAAAACAAACCATAGCGGAGGGATCCAAGGTGGAATTTCCAATGGTATGCCGATAATTTTTAGAGTAGCATTCAAACCCACTCCAACCCTTCTTCGTGATATTGAAACCACAGACAAAGACGGGAATTCGCGGATTCTAAAGGGAAAAGGCAGACATGATCCATGTGTGGCACTGCGCGCGGTTCCGGTGGTCGAGGCTATGTCGGCTCTCGTGATAGCTGATGAGCTTATCTCCCAAAACATAGTGTCAGAAATCTGATGAAACATGACTACCCGGCTATATCAAATATCAATATATCAACCTGCGTATCTACATTGATAATCCGCTTTTCAGAATGAATTTGATTGCTGAGCAATTACGATGAAACAGAATGATGTTTAGAGCCCATCTCATAAACTTCAAAAAAAAATTTGGAGATTCAAAAAATATTCTTAAATTTGCGATATCAATAATATTAACCTGAAAAATAAGTATACATGAAAAAAAGTTTACTGTCATTAGCTGTGATGTCGATGATTTCATTTTCGGCATCTTCAATGTATATCATTGGAAGTCCGGCAGGCGAATGGGGTCCTGACAAAGGCTTGGAAATGAAAGAAGTCGACGGAGGTTGGCAATGGACCGGCACAGTTGGAATTAATGACTATTTTGCTTTTGCCACTCAGCTTGGAGAAGCCGATGATTGGGATACGTTTAATTCTACCTACCGGCTCGCGCCTGCTGAAGGAAACATTCCGGCTACAGAAGGAGAGTATGAACTCGTTCATAAGGATGGATCATTCCGCGGATGTGGATTGGAATGTACATATACCGTAACAAAGAATGGGGATAAATATACCCTTACAGTAAAAGAATTAGGAGATTATCCTGAAGTTCCGGAAGATCTAAAATTTTATGCTGTAGGTAATTTCCAAGGTTGGGATGTTGAAAATCCTGCAGAATTCACATACAAAGACGGACTCTACACCCTTGTAGCTGAAAACGCAAGTGCAATTAAAATTTCAACTGCAGGATATGAATGGGGAGCTTTCAATCAGGCCACTATAGGCCCGAACGGAGCAGAACTTCCCGACGGATTCAGACCTTATCAGACATGGGAAAACTACCAGTTTGCATTTGAATATGAAGCGACATGGACAATAGAGATAAATCCGGTCAAACAATTAATCAGATTCTCTACCGACACCCCGAAACCTACAGAATTTGATATTTATATACGTGGAGGCATGAATGATTGGGGCGCAAATGACGCTTGGAAATTTTCATTATCAGAAGGAGATCTCTACACGCTTTCAAACGTAAGTATTGCAGCAGGGACTTCCTTCAAGGTAGCAGACGCAAATTGGGGCTCTATCAATTACGGTTACGACTCGCCAATAGAACCCAACACAAGCGTATATCTGCGTTATGACGGAGGTAACATTACTCTGACTGAATCAGTTGAGAATGCAACCGTAGAATTCAATTTGGCTGACCAATCTTTCAAAGTCATAACATCTTCGGGAGTTGAATCCATTTCTACAGCTGATGAACCTGCAATGTATTTCAATCTGCAAGGTGCTAAAGTAGAAAAAGACGCTAAGGGAATGCTCATCCGCGTTAATTGCGGCAAAGCAGAAAAAGTGATCATCAAATAAGCGTTGACAAAGTTTTTTTATAAGAATGAAAGGCAGGTTCTTGATAGAATCTGCCTTTTCTAAACGAGAATCATATGAATCCTTACTACAAAGATTTCAGCGAGTATATGAAGGAGTTATATCCGGGCATCAAGGTTCAGAAGCTTTCCATCGATGCCGGATTTACATGCCCCAACCGCGACGGAAGCATAGGGACAGGAGGGTGCATTTATTGTAATAATGCCTCATTTACTCCGGGATATTGCTCGCCAAAAGATTCAATTGAGACTCAAATATTGAAGGGGAAGGAGTTTTTCAGACGAAAATATCCTGAAATGAAATACCTCGCATATTTTCAAAGTTACACCAATACTTTTGGAAAGTCTTGCGACCGGCTTATAAAAATGTATGAAAAAGCTTCTGAAATCGAAGATGTGGTAGGAGTCATCATAGGTACGCGTCCGGATTGCTTGCCTGAAGACTTACTTGAAGGGCTTGCTGATTTAAATAAAAAAAAACGTATAATAGTCGAAATAGGAGCTGAGACATCATTTTTGCATACACTACAGCTTATTAACAGAAACCACACATGGGATGATGTTGAAAAAGCCGTGTACAGACTAAATGACAAAGGGATTCGCACCGGATTGCATCTAATAGCCGGATTGCCAGGAGAAGATTCCGGTCATGTCCTTGCTACCGTCAGGCAGGCTTGCCGACTTCCCATAGACTCCATAAAGATGCACCAGCTTCAAATAGTGAAAGAGACGATACTCCATCGGAAATGGGAGACGGGGGAAATAGAACTTACACCCTACACTCTTGAAGAGTATCTTGATCTATGTGTCAAGATAATAAATGAAGTGCCACGTCATATTTGTATTGAAAGATTTCTGGCTTCTTCACCGCCCGATATGGTTATCGCACCTAAATGGGGATTAAAAAACTATCAATTCACCAATCTACTGATGAATAAGCTTAAATACAAAGATCCTCATCACGGTCTCTGAACATAATTTTTTATTTCTTCCATATCGATTTTTTTACTAATTTTGCAATTACAGAAAACGACAAAACTAATATAATCATGAAACTTTCTTTTTCAATAGCAACAATTATGTTAGCCGCCACATTCCAGGGCATGGCGCAGACTGATCTTTCCACTCAGGATGCTTACCTTATGGTGTATCATAAAGACCCGGATCATGGACTTCATATGGCAGTTAGCAAAGACGGATATACATGGAGTGCCCTCAATGATGACAAGCCAGTGATAGCCGGAGACACCATCGCCGAACAGCATGGCATACGCGACCCACATATCTTCCGTGGTCCCGACGGATCTTTCTATCTTTCCATGACAGACTTGCACGTATTCGGACAAAGAGATGGCTATCGAGACACTGAATGGGAGCGGGACGGCAAGAAATATGGCTGGGGCAACAACAGAGGACTCGTCCTTATGAAAAGCGAAGACCTCATCAATTGGAAACGCACTAACATCGACTTTTCAAAACTTCCTCAACAACCGGATATGGACTGGAGCGAAGTTGGATGTGTCTGGGCTCCGGAGACTGTGTATGATGATGAGACCGGAAAACTGATGCTGCACTTCACAACACGACAAGGAGTGGATAAAAACATCATATATTATGCATATGTCAACGATGATTACAATGAGCTGATCTCTACCCCGCAACTTTTGGCAGAAGCGCCGGAAAGGGCATACAACATCATTGACTCCGACATTATCAAAGTAGGCGACACATACCATCTCTTTTATGTAAGCCATGAGAATGGAGCCACTCCCAAGCATGCCACATCTCAAAAACTGACAGGTCCTTATACATTTGATGATAATTACAGTGACGGGGAACGTCAGGGCCACGAGGCCCCTAACTGTTGGAAAAGACATGACAGCGACACCTATGTGGTAATGTTTGATAATTACCGGCGCTCACCAATGAATTTCGGTTTTGTAGAGACTACAGATTTTATCAATTATAAACCAATAGGTTACTTTGACGAGCCCAACTCTCCCATGAAACGTACGAATTTCAGTGAACAGAAACATGGGGCCGTGATTAATATCACAACAGAAGAGCTCCGGCGTCTTGAACAATTCTGGAATAATTAAATACCGCTCATTAAGCTTCGCGACTCGGTTTTTGCAAGCACGCCAAGAATAACGGGGTGTTTCGCGCCGCACTGAAAACGCAGGGATTTTTGCTTGCGATAAATTATATGACTGCTGAAAATATTAAAATAAAGAGGAATTGCATAATGTCGCCATTGCTAAGAACAGCTGACAAAAACAGGATTTTCAGATTCAATCTCATTTTCGTTCTGGTTTCAGCTAATCTCTGTGTGACAGCGGCGAAACCTACGGAAATATCCTTGAAAATCACCAATCATTCTTCATCCGACCATAATGGAGAGGTCGTGGAAATCTCCGATTCACTGATAAAAGACCTTAAAGGAAGGTATGCAGTGGTAAAGACATCGGATGGGAAGAGCATACCATCTCAAATCACTCATGATGGGAAATTACTCATATATGGCGATTTCCCGGCTCAAAGCACGACCCAATACAGTGTGATAGAAACCACAAAGGATAATGCTGCAGAAGCCGACACTATTTGCCTGGGACAAATACGTCATGACATGCAAGACGATTATACGTGGGAAAACGAGTTTGGAGGTTATCGCCTGTATGGTCCTTCTTATCGAGCCGGAGGAGGCAAAGTCAGCGGATATGACATCTGGACAAAGTCGGTAGAATATCCTATATTGAAAGAAAGATATGACGGACACATGAAATACGGTATTTCTTACCATAAAGACCAAGGTTCGGGAATGGATGTCTATACGGTAGGACCTACACTCGGATGCGGGATGAACGCGTTAATGGCCGGAGACAGCATCTGCTATCCGGTAGCATATGAGAATTGCGAGATACTTGATAATGGACCTCTTCGCGTAACGGCACGAATCACTTGTTATCCTGAGACGATAGGTAATGATCATAACGTTGTGGAAACAAGGATAATAAGCCTTGACAGAGGAGGCCGGCTCAATAAGGCCACAATCTCCTACAAAGGACTTTCACAGTCCTACCCCATCACTACCGGCATCGTGGTTCATAAACAGAATAAGCGAGGCTATTCTATTGACAATGACAAGAGATATCTTGCATATGCAGACCTTACCGACAATCCGAACAATGGCAATGGAGTAATCTACATAGGTATTGTGAATCCTCAACTTCCCGACAGCATCTCATACGTAGCTTTTGATAGAGAAATTTCTGATGGGATAGGTCAAGTGCAAACATTTGCGACCTTGTCACCTGAATCAGAATACACCTATTATTGGGGAGCCGGATGGAGCAAAGGGGGAGTGAAAGGAATGGAATCATGGTTAAAATATCTTGCAGATTTTCATGTCCGCCTTCAGACACCCCTTGAAGTGACGATTGAGACCCGGTCGCATAAAAAATGAAATGAAATCCTACCATCAAGATCAACTATGATCAGTTGTCGAAGCAATAACTTCGCTTGAAAGAGTGAAAGTTGGAGGATTTTTTGTAATTTTGCGCTATGAATTATCACAATATCCGATCGCATATCGAAAATAGCATAAAATCTTGTCCGGTTTTACGAATCGTCATACTTTTTGCCCTCGTGATCATAAGCGCAACGGGAAGTTTCGCTCAAGGAGACCGGGACTGGGATCCGCATGCGATGCCCGGCCAGGAATCAAGACATGAGAGCATTAAACTGCCATCGGCATGGACCCTGACATATCCGCTCGGGTTTCATGTGCCGGCAGACGTGGACACCGCTCAATACAATTATCAACGAAGGAGCATACCGACTATGGCAAGCGACGCTTGGGCAACAACCGGCAACCTCGGAAGTCCGGGCATGAACCTACTATGGTTTGAGAAAGCAAAACCGAGCGGATTTATTTTCTTTGATGCGCTGGAATTCTGGATGCCGAGTTTCGCTAAGCAGAAATTCCATAATATTTACGTTCCCACTACAATCCTCCAATATAATTATTGCGGTAGTTCTGAAAGTCATCAAGACCGCCTGCAGGCTGACTTTGCAGGAAATGTCAACCGACGTATAGGAATCGGCGGATTTATTGATTACCTTCATTCAAAAGGAGTCTATAACTATCAGGCGGCGAAAAACTTCAACTTCGGGATTTCAGGATATTATTACGGAGACCGCTATGAACTTCAGACATTCTACCATCAAATTTATCATCAGAATCTTGAGAATGGCGGCATTACAGACGATCGCTACATCACGGATCCGGGGGCTGTTCAAGGAGGCGTGACATCTGTGCAATATAAGAGTATTCCGACTCAATTGACATCAGCTAAGAACGGACTTAGGGGAGCCCAGTTCTTCATGAATCATGCTTACAAGATAGGATACTGGAGAGAAGAGGAGGTGAATGACACCTTAACCCGTGATGTCTATATCCCCGTGATGAAAATAATTTATTCGTTTGACTTCAAAACGTATGATCATTCATTTACAGAGAAAACCAATTCCACGACTTTTTGGAAGAATACATATTTTAATCAATCGTGGACCGATGACCAATCAAAACTTAATACATTCAGCAATACAATAGGGATATATCTTATCGAGGGGTTTCGCAAATGGATTAAATTCGGACTTTCAGCATACGCCACTTACCAAATCAACAAATTTGTACTTCCGAACCAATTTTATTTGCCATCATCTGATGAATCCGACTCATCAGGAAACAGACCTGATGAATCAGAATCTACCGATGGATTGACGCCACTACCGTCGTCAGGAATTCCGGATGCCAAACATAATCAGAATTTTTTATTTATCGGCGGAAGAATTGAAAAATCAAAAGGATCCATCTTGCGTTACAATGCAGAGGCAAGATTCGGGTTAAGCGGAGACGCCGCAGGAGATCTTGACCTCGACGGACAAATTCTTACCAATATCCCCCTTTTCAAAGATACGGTAGCTATTGAAGCTCATGGAGGATTTCACAACAAGACTCCGGATTGGCTGACAAAAAATTATGTTTCCAATCACTTCATCTGGAACAATAAATTTGGACAGGTACGTTCGGTGAAGTTTGGAGGGTCAATAGAAATTCCATGGACTCGGACCCGAGCAAGCATTGATGTTGAAAACATTCAGAATCACATATATTTCGGCAATGACTGTCTGCCATATCAACATGGCGGGAATGTGCAAATAATGTCGGTCGGATTGCAACAGGATTTCAAAGTGGGAATTCTGAACTGGAACAACCGCGTGACATGGCAGATCAGCTCCGACCAAAACATCATACCGCTTCCTCAGCTTGCTGTATATAGCAATCTCTTCATAAAGGCGCGACTTTTTAAAGTGCTTAATATTCAAGTTGGAGTTGACTGTGATTTCTACACCAAATATAAAGGATATAATTACCAACCGGCGACCATGACGTTCCACAATCAGAATGAAACTTCACTTGGTGGCTATCCATTTTGCAACGCATATGTCAACCTAAGGCTCTATCGCTGTCGGTTCTATGTGATGATGAGCCATGTCAATCAGGGACTATTCGGAAGCACTTACAACGAATTCATCCTACCCAACTATCCTATGAATCCACGCCGATTCCAGATAGGTATAGCCGTGGATTTTGCAAATTGAGTGCAATTTAATGATTTAAGCAAATATATGCCATGAAAGATCAAATGACCGGGAAAAAGCCACGGAACATGCAGATTGCCGTCTACGCCCTGCTGCTTGTCCTTGTGCTCATAGCAATGTTCGGATTGAGGTATATGGTCAACCGAGGACCTTCCACGGAAGAAAGTCCAATACAGGAAGATACAATCCATGCAGCCATCGTATACGGGCCTGACAGCTATCGCGTATTGACATCTGAAGACGGGAATGACAGCATAACAGGCATCAACTATCATCTGCTTGCCGATTTGCAAGATTCCCTTGGTGTGAAAGTAGTTCTTCATCCGGTAATAGACCGTCAATCAGCTTTAAATAAGATCACAACCGGAGAATATGATATACTGGCATCTCTCCCGGCCGACAATTATCTGAAGAAAAATTTTCTCACTACTGAGGAAGTATATCTCGACCGCATGGTTCTTCTTCAAAAAAGGAATCCCAACGGAACTCTATATGCACGAAGTGCCCTCGACCTTGATGGCGATACCATCCATCTCGAAAAAGGGAGCTCAGCGAAAAGACGAATCGAGAATCTGCAGAAAGAAATAGGGGGCAGGATCACCATAATAGAAGAGCCAGACCTAAGCGAAGAGTATCTTGCAATAAAAGTGGCGAATGGAGTCTGGAAATATACCGTAGTGAATGAAAAGACAGCGCAACAGATGAAGGATCAATATCCTGACTTGGTTTTCTCCACCCCGGTAAGCTTCACACAGTTCCAGGTCTGGGTGCTTCCCCAAGGAAGAGATTCACTCCTTAATCTCATCAACGTCTATCTGAAACAACGATTAAACCCTTAACCCATTACTTTGTTATAAGGGTATGAAAAAGACACTTACCCTTGCGATGCCAGTGCTGATAGCGTTGGCATTTGTGCGACCGGATGCGAAAGCCTGGGATATTGATTTAAAATATAAAGGACCTAAGACCGTCACTACCGACATTTCATGGCATGCGGATATCCTGCCCGGATATGAAGCTCGCTATGTGGATCAAGGTGAGCAATTTGACGGTCCCTGTCGGTCGACGATCGTCAGAAAAAAATGTAAGGACCATTCAAAAAAGGGTTTTCTTTACATACATGGGTTTAATGATTATTTCTTCCAGTCGGAGATGGGGGAAAGATTCGTAGATTCGGGCTATCACTTCTATGCGGTAGATCTACGGCGCTATGGCAGAAGTAAAGAGCCGTGGCAGTATCCGTATAATATCCGCGACATGCGCAAATATTACGATGACATTGACTCTGCTGTAGTGCAAATGCGACGGGATGGAATCGAAGATATCACGCTTGGAGGCCATTCGACGGGTGGCTTGACAGTGATATCCTACGGCGTGGATAAGGGGAAGGACATACCGGTGCAGAGAATTGTGACAGATTCTCCATTTTTGGCATGGAATTTTAATTCTTTCTATAGGCATCTGCTGATACCAAGCGTCAGAAACCTCTCGGCGGTCATCAAGAATGCGAAAGTGCCACAAGGGAAATGCGATGGATATGCATATTCTCTTTTAAAGCAATTTGATGGAGAATGGACTTATAATACAGATTGGAAGATGATTTATTCTCCACCGGTGACATTCTCATGGGTAGGACAGATACAGACAACTCAGAACAGAGTAAAAAAACACGGCGACAAACTCGCTGTTCCGGTACTTATAATGCATTCGAGCCGGAAAGTTGACGGATGCAACTACGATCCAAGTTTCCAATATGGCGATGCGGTCCTCGATCCTCACATGATACAGAACGTCGGTATGCGCATAAAGAAGATGAGCTCCAATCCTGTGACTGTCTGCACCATAGACTCCGGTCTCCATGACCTCATCCTCAGCAAGAAGCCGCACCGAGATGCCGCTTATGACTCCATATTCAGTTTTATCCGGCAATACTAAGATACCGTCTGAAAAAATTGAAAGTTGAGTTTTGAAGTCAAACCTCAACTTTTTTTTGCTTCCTAACGTTTTATTTATTAATTTTGTCATAACGAAACTTAGACGTGACTATGGAAGAAATCAAGGCACAAGAAACTAAACTACCTCTCTCCCTGATACGTCACTGCCGCGACCTCTATGAGGGTGTGGCTAAAGCAGCGTCATTCAGTCATGAAATCGACCTACTCATGCGGACTCTGCTGAAAAAGATATGCTCAAAAGGGAAATCGGCATATGACGAAAAAGGACTGCCCCGAATGGTTCTCGCTCTCGAAACAGCAGATGCATTCGCTCACTTTATTGATGCAGATTCCAATATCCTTCAGGCTATATTGCTTTGCGATTTCTATGGTGAAGTTATTTCTCTTGAAGAAATTGCAGAAAAATGCGGCGATGATGTAGCTGATATGCTTAAGGGAATAGAGACAGTGGCTCAATTCTCTGCAAAACGGAACATCCAGAATCAGGATAATTTCCGCGGTCTTATGCTCTCGCTTGCCGATGACATACGGGTCATAATCATCATGATTGTCCGTGACCTTGTACTCATGCGCTCCATCAACAACCATCCCGACACCGAATGGGTGAGCAATGTTGCGTTTGAGGCAAATGTGCTCTATGCCCAGCTCGCCCACCGTCTCGGACTCTATAAGATCAAAGGAGAGCTCGAAGACCTCTCGCTCAAATACACAAACCGAGAGATATACAAGCAGATTGCCCAGAAACTGAACGAGACAAAACGTTCGCGCGACGCATACATAGAGAAGTTTATCGCACCTGTCAAGAAGAAACTCGAGGACGCAGGTCTGACTTTCTCCATCAAAGGGCGCACCAAGTCCATCTCGTCAATATGGGCCAAGATGCGAAAACAGAAAGTAGATCTCGACCGTATCTACGACCTCTTTGCAATCCGAGTCATCATTGACACTCCTCCAGAGAAGGAAAAGAGCGACTGCTGGCTCGCCTACTCCATACTTACCGATATGTACACCCCCAATCCATCACGAATGCGCGACTGGATCTCCATACCGAAAAGCAACGGATACGAGAGCCTTCATGCCACAGTGATGGGACCGGACTCCAAATGGGTGGAGGTTCAGTTCCGCACAAAGAGGATGGATCTCGTGGCGGAGAAGGGTCTTGCCGCCCACTGGCGCTACAAGGGAGTGAAGTCTGACTCAACCGACCAATGGATGAACAATATCCGCGATATTCTCGAAGCAGGCAAAGACGATCCCATGCAACTGATGAAAGATATCCGCATGGATATCTACACCAAAGAAGTATATGCCTTCACTCCCAAAGGAGACCTCTTCAAACTTCCAGCCGGAGCCACTGTACTTGACTTCGCATTCTATATCCATTCCAATGTAGGAGCCCATTGCACCGGCGGCATCGTCAACGGACGCCACCGAAAGATCAGCCATGTAATTCAGAGCGGGGACACTGTGGAGATCCTGACATCAGCCACACAGTCGCCCAAATCAGACTGGATGAATATTGTGGTCAGCTCCAAGAGCCGCAACAAGATCAGACAGAAGCTCCATGAGCAGCTTCAGGCCCGCGCTGACCTCGGCAAAGAAGAGCTCATGCGTCGCGCAAAAAACCGCAAGATAGAGATTGATGAAGCCACCATGATGAAGCTCATCAAAAAAGAAGGATACAAATATGTCAACGAATTTTTTGCCGATATCACCGACGGAAAGATTGATGCCGGAAAATTCATCAACTCATATCAGATTGCAACAGCCCCTGAAGACCATTCAGAACGGACTACGGCAGAAGATTTTGAATTGATCCGCGATAATCAAGAATCCGCATCGGGTGAAGTGCTTACTATCGGCGAGAAATCCATAAAGGGACTCAGCTATAAGTTTGCAAAATGCTGCAATCCAATATATGGTGATAAAGTTTTCGGTTTTATATCTTCTGATGGCATGGTGAAGATTCATAAGACTGACTGCCCCAATGCGGCCAATATACGCGGACGCTATCCATATCGCCTGATTCGTGTCGAATGGAGCGGGAAAGGAGGGTCGGAACTTCCGGTCCAACTGCGAATAGTGGGTCAGGATGATATCGGGATAGTTGCCAATATCACTTCCATCATAAGCAAGGAGACGAAAGCTTCACTTCGAAATATCAAGGTGGATTCCAACGACGGGCTTTTCCAAGGATTCCTGACTCTTGGAGTTTCCGACAATACAGTGCTGTCTTCCATCATAAAGAAGATCAAGACTGTCAAAGGAGTCAAGGATGTGACTCGAATATAATTGAGAATTGAGAATTGAGAATTGAGAATTGAGAATTGAGAATTGAGAATTGA
>CAMWJD010000047.1 GCA_947174515.1 uncultured Porphyromonadaceae bacterium | reverse complement strand
CGCATCGCCCCTCTGTTCTCAGATGAATTTTGGGTGACACGTTGACGAAGTCAGGTGATCCGCAGCGCTGAATCCACAAATGCAGTCAAGCTTCTTGTAAAATAATCCCCTCTTTATAACCACCGAAAGGGAGCGCCATCCGCGCTCCCTTTTTTTAGTGTTACCGTCCCTACTGACACCATCGGCAGTGATCCGCGACAGCGAGCGAAGCGTAGCTCAGCCCGACTCCGCGTGTGCACGCCAGACCGAATGTTAGTAAATGCAAAAATTTTGGCTATATGGTCTATTTTTGTTATCTTTGCACTTCTGTATGAATAATTCATTTTAAACTTTATATAATGAGACATTATTTATCTTTCGGGCTTGTGCTGGCATCAATTGCCACCGCCCAGGCACTCACACCGATCGTAAAACTGCCGGGTGCCGAAAATCATTACGTAGCACAAAAAAAGGCTGAATGGAGCACTGCAAAGAAAGGATATGTGCTCTATGAAAATTTCAGCGGATGGGACGGTAAAACTAAACATTGGATTCCGGAAGGATGGACTGTAGAGCACAACGGAACTTGTACCCGTGACTACTCATGGGTTCCCCTGAAGCCTACAGAATACCTATATCCCGCTACTACCGAAGGCGACTACTGCTTCTATATCAATTATTCAGAAGAAACGTCGCAAGACGAATGGCTTATCTCTCCCACAGTCACCCCGGCTGAGAATATGCTGATCGCTTACCATATGCAAATGAGTCCGGCGAACTTCTACAGCACTAAGAACCTCAGTTACACTCCGGGTGTCGGTTTAAACTATGATGGAGAGAAAATCGTCGAATTCAATCTCCAGGTCTACATCCGGGAAGATGGAGGAGAATGGGTTCTCCTTCGCGACTATGCCGAGGAATACAAGAAATACAGTTACCGTGAGCTCACCCGCGCCACAAAGACTGCAAATCTTGTAAAGCAAACCATCGATATCGCTGACTACGCAAACAAAAATGTGAGAATTGCTTTCAGATATAGCGGTATTGATGGTGACACGATGATGCTTGACGCAATTAGCGTGGGATATCCTACTCTCGACAATGTGAAGTATATGGAGCCGACAAATGCCCTGTACTATGGATTCAGCCGCAACGGATGGTTCCAGACCATGCAGGTAGACGTTGCTCTCCTTCCTGCCAATACGCAAATCAAATGGACCAATAATTCGGAAGATGAAGCAACCTTTACATGGCTGTATCCTGATCAGGACAGCAAGAGCACTCTTACATCTTACGATCAGGAGGTACTTGGCGTAAGCTATGCTGCCGATCCGGCAGGATTGACACCATCGGTTTATGAGGCTCCCGTACTCACTGCTGAGGCACCTGAAAGAATCGATGCATCGTATAAATCACCGGTTCCATATTTCCAGATAGGAGGAAAACCTTCATTCACTGATGGTAGTGATGAAATTGCATTTTCTCTGTTCCCATTCCCGATAAATTATCTTGACGTAACCTTTACGAGCGTGAGAGACAGCTATCAGGGAGCTTACAGCGTTCCGGTGTTCGGTCATAATGAATTCACAAATAATTATTGGTTGCGTTATTGGCTTAAAGGCGAAGAGGCAAAGGAGGGAGATTACTCTCATCTTATTGGAATTGCCAATCTTTTCTATCCTTCAGATGAAGTGCCTTTGACTGTTAGCGGCATGAGTATCTATGGTTGGGGCAGAATCTGGGATGAAGCGGAACTGACAGCCACCATCTACGCCCTTAACTCTGATAAGAGCTTCGATTATGACACCTACACGGTTGTGGCAAGAGCGAAGATCACCGGCAAGGACGTTGTGGCTCTTGAAGACAAAGAATCAAAAGACTACCTCTATCTTCCATTCAAATTTGACGCGCCTGTCAATGTAATGGCCACTGAAGAGCATCCTGCATTCCTTTTCATGTTTGAAGGCTTCAATTCAGACAACGTGGACTATTTTGCACCATTCCAGTCTAAATTGCCCAATGACATCGGTATGCCGGCAGGATACATGCTGCATGAGACTAATCTTTCCGGAAACGCAGAAAATGGCACCTTCCGTTCTTTGAATAGCATGCAGTATATTGAAGATAATCAGTATGTCACTCATGCAGGATCGTTTGCAATCGGTGTTGATGGCGAATATCCGCTTGATGTGAACGCTGTGGAGGCTGTATCGCCGGTAGCTTCAGAAATCGTGGGTATATATGATCTTAACGGCGTGAAGGTATCCTCGACACAGGCTGGAGGAATTTACATCGTAAAATATTCCGATGGCAGTGTGAAGAAGATTGTGAAATAATTATAAACTCCCACAAACAGCAAATAAAAAGAGATGCACCGTCGGGTGCATCTCTTTAATTATTATAGCGGAGTGTTTTGTTACTTCACGACTACCTTAGTTGCCTTGCCATCTACAACCTTAACGTAGATGCCCTTTGCAGGATTTGCAACCTTAGCGCCATTGACATTGTAGTAAACAGCATCAGCATTGACAGCGTCGAT
Source organism: uncultured Porphyromonadaceae bacterium (assembly GCA_947174515.1). Classification (GTDB taxonomy): domain Bacteria; phylum Bacteroidota; class Bacteroidia; order Bacteroidales; family Muribaculaceae; genus Lepagella. Next base: position 12,631 of record CAMWJD010000047.1, on the reverse strand, counting down.
GCCCTCTACTGCAGATTCCTTCTGGCTAACATTAACCACAATGATGAATGTGTTGGCAACGTCTACATAGTCGCCTGCAAATTCAGGATCGCCTGCGATAACACCCTCTTCGTCAGAAATATAGAGCTTGCAGAAGTAGATCTGTTTTTCACCGTTTGCAGGGAATTCCAATGTAGTTCCCGGCTCGACAGCTGTTGCGTCAAACCAAGGCATGTATGAATAGTTTGCAAGGTATTCATCAAGAGGAGCAAATTCTGATTCGTTAGCTCTTGTAGAGAGAAGATCCTCATCGCCAGATCCGGAAAGGTCAGGATTGAGGTTGAGCTTCACAGGAGCCACGCCTGCCCAACCTTCAGGAAGTTCGAATGTGAGGCTTACAGTTTCTTTTTCTGTTTCTCCGCTCACTTCAATCACCTGATCAGCATATGCTGATTCTGTCCATTCGCTTTCTTCTTCTGTCCATTCCACTTCGTCATAAGGAACCTGTGCTACAGTCAGTGTCTGAGGATCCGCTGTCATTGTAAACATTTCAGGGTATTCAGGTGCCACAAATGTTTCAGCCTTGGTTACTTCAGCTGAAATGCAAACATATGCGTTGTAATCTACCTGATCATCTTTGTAAAGCCAAATATATACTTCCTGCTCATCTGATGAAGGCTTGAATGTGAACTTATTACCCTTTTCATATCCATAAGAAAGGAAATAATCAAGTGGAGTCCAGTCATTTTCCCATGCTTTTGCTTTCTTAGGCTGAGCCTGGTATTCTTCGATTGATACTCCATCGCCACCACCGACGAATCCTGTCCAACCTGCCGGAACGTCAAGAACTACGCTATATTCGTCTTCTGAAATCTCACCGGTTACGTAAATATATAAAGCCAAGTCTTCTTCGTCATAATACTGATCCACTTCAAGTCCTTCCACAAAAGTGGTCACGCCGATGCTGTCGGGCATAACAGCGCATGGTTCATAGGCGATCGGTGCCATCCAGAAATATTCAATATTGTTCCTGACTGCATATTTCACTACGCCTGTCACGTTGTAAACACCTGCAGGTTCCTGTGCGAGCTCATATGTATCCTGGAATTCATAGGTCTTGCCGTTTGCTGTGGTGGCGAATACCTTCTGAGTGGGATCAGGAGTTTGTTTTTCAAATGTCACTTGTGGAAGAATGACAACGCGGTTGGCATCTGCCGGTGTGATGGAATCGACAGTCTGATATTTCACGTCTGCTACTGTGTCGGCAACCACCTTCATATTACCTTCCCAAACAGGTTCAAATTTATTTGAATTGGTGGCGATCCAGCCTGCTTCGATTATCTGACCGATTGAGAATACGGTTTTTGCTGTGGTGCTGCTCTTTGCGCTTTCATCGTCGATGCAAGCTGCATTTCCTTCTTCGTCAGTAACGTATGCTTGTGAAAGATGCGCATAGTTTACGGTTGATCTGAAGTTGACTTTTACTCTGTCGTTCAGCGCCGGTGCCATCTCAATGAGCTGTGCAAGATTGGAAGCGGTCGGGATAACTGTAATGTCATACTTGGCGCTACCTGCCGCGAAGTCGTCGTTGCCTTCTGTGGAAGCGGTGATGGCTACTGATCCTTTACCTACGAGGGTTACTTTGCCGTAGTCGTCTACCGTTGCTACCTTATCATCGGAGCTTGACCAGCTTACAGGAAGATTGTTGGGGTTGCTGAGTTCGGGAGCAACGAAATCTTCGCCCATAGCCGCCTCATATTGCTTGCCGGCAAATGAAAGACCACATTCTTCCTTATCGCCGAGGTCTGCTGTGTAAGTCACCTCAATGCTGTGGATATACTGCTTGTAAAAGCCCGGATTAGTCCATGAGAATGTGACGGTTTCCAATCCTGCTGCATCACTCCATTCAAGAACGAACAGGCTTCCCTCTTTATTATCCATGTTGACGACGGTGCCGTTGAGTGTGATGTCTGTAGCGAAGCTGATGGCGCTGCCTGACAATAGCGCTTTCATTGAAGTGATTTTTCCATTCGGAACAGTGATGGATACTTCAGGAACTACCTTGCTTCCGAATGTGCCGGAATATGCACATAGACCGGCATTGGTGCCTCCGGCATTGATCAAGGCCAGACCGGTGCCTGTTTTCACTTCTTCCGCACTGTTTTTCACTGACAGTGTGATGCCATCTTCAGTCAAAGTAAATGACTGAACCAAATTGACATCAGTTAATGCTGTTGACAGAGCTCGGGTGAGACCTCCGAGATCGTTGTCGCCATCGAGTACAAACTTGTAGTCGTTGGCCATACCGCTGAGCGTTACCGCTGCCACGGCTGCAATTGAAAGTAATGTTTTCTTCATCTTGCAATAATTAAATGTTAGTTGTCTATTAAAATCCCTGCAAAATTAATAAATATTTTTAAAATTTGCTAATTTTATGTCATTTTTTTTATTTCAAGGGGAGTCAGTAGTCTTAAGTCTTCAGCTTTCTGTCTTAAGAACTCCTCCTTTATGGGGCCGGGAGGCAAAAAAAAAGATGCACCGTCGGGTGCATCTCTTTAATTATAATAAGGGAGTGTTTTGTTACTTCACGACTACCTTAGTTGCCTTGCCATCTACAACCTTAACGTAGATGCCCTTTGCAGGATTTGCAACCTTAGCGCCATTGACATTGTAGTAAACAGCATCAGCATTGACAGCGTCGATGCCCTCTACTGCAGATTCCTTCTGGCTAACATTAACCACAATGATGAATGTGTTGGCAACGTCTACATAGTCGCCTGCAAATTCAGGATCGCCTGCGATAACACCCTCTTCGTCAGAAATATAGAGCTTGCAGAAGTAGATCTGTTTTTCACCGTTTGCAGGGAATTCCAATGTAGTTCCCGGCTCGACAGCTGTTGCGTCAAACCAAGGCATGTATGAATAGTTTGCAAGGTATTCATCAAGAGGAGCAAATTCTGATTCGTTAGCTCTTGTAGAGAGAAGATCCTCATCGCCAGATCCGGAAAGGTCAGGATTGAGGTTGAGCTTCACAGGAGCCACGCCTGCCCAACCTTCAGGAAGTTCGAATGTGAGGCTTACAGTTTCTTTTTCTGTTTCTCCGCTCACTTCAATCACCTGATCAGCATATGCTGATTCTGTCCATTCGCTTTCTTCTTCTGTCCATTCCACTTCGTCATAAGGAACCTGTGCTACAGTCAGTGTCTGAGGATCCGCTGTCATTGTAAACATTTCAGGGTATTCAGGTGCAACAAATGTTTCAGCCAACATCACATTTACATTGAGGATGATTGGATAATAAGCAATCTTACCACCCTTAGTAAGGTAAAGCTGAGCTGTATGGGATTCGCCGTCTACATTGAATGTCAATTCGTTGCCAAGTTCTAATCCGGTAATTCCGAATTCTTCAAGTTCCGCTGGAGTAAACCAATAAGAGTATTCAGAGTTGCCTCTTGTACCTGTCATAGCTTCATCTTCTTCACTGTCCTCATCGATCTTTCCATAGAATCCGTCCCAACCTTCGGGAACAGCAACAGTCACTGTAAGCTCGTTTTCAGTACATTCACCATCAACATTGATTACATAAACTGAAGTCCATTCAATCATATCCGGACCCTGAGTAACTTCAGGACCTTCACAGCTGAGGGTTACTTCATATGTTTCAGGGAAGTCAGGGTAATCAGTTATAACTTCTCCTTCTTTCTTGGTAACCTTTGCTTGGATATACATAAATGCATATCCGTCTTCATCGGCTATCGCCTGATCACCCTTATAAAGATAAAGGTCAACATCTGTGCTTCTGTTAGAGCCCTCAACATACGTAGGTTCGAATGTGAATCGGTTGCCTTTCTCATAGCCATCGGCAAGAAGCTTTTCTACAGAAAGCCATTTATATTCTTCTGCTCTGGTGCCTTTAGGACCGACATTGTTTTCGCTGATAATAACTTTTTCGTTGCTGATATTTTCGCAGATAAAGCCATCCCAGCCTTCGGGTATGTCAATAACCACATCGTATGTGTCGGTGGAAACCTCACCTTCTATCGTGATTACGTAGGAACCCCATTTATTCCATTCCTTGGTTACTGTAAGACCATCATCGAGTACAGTTACGTTAAGTTCTTCAGGTATCGCGGGATCTTCCGGCTCTTCAGAACCACCTGCAGGAACTACATTATATTCGATGTCTATAGTATTGTTGTATACCTTATCGCCTTTGTAAAGAGCCAAAGTAGCCCAATTATCTTCCTCCTCAACGGCAAAAGTAACTGTATTGCCTTTGACGAATTCCATGTTTAGGAAGTTATCAAGTGGCAGCCAATCTTCTTCGCTTCTTGTCTTTGCAACCGATTGCTCTGATACTTCAGCAAAAGGAGCGTTTACTATCCAGCCATCCCAGCCTTCGGGTAGTGCAAATTCAAGTGTGATTGTTTCAGCATCGCTTTTGCCGGTTACACTCATTGACAAGCCTCCATAGCCGTCAGCCTCTATTTTTGCTTCTACTCCTGCAAGTTCCTTCTCGCCATTGATTGTATATTCAATAGTCTCCGGGAATACAGGATCTTCGTCTGCTACAGTAGCTTCCTCATAAGTCACTTCAAGTGCAATGAACGGTTGTTCACCAGCGTTTGCAAATGTTACAACATTGAGATTTGGAATATCGAAACTCTGAACGTTTGGATCAGTAAAATTCTTAAAAGACTCAATGATGCCGTTGTTGTCATTTTCTTTGTAAGAATTTCCAGCTACTTCTTTCCAATAGCAAGGACGCTCTGTTGCAGCATCTTTGTTGATTGTCGTATAAAAAGTCAACTTGGTTGCCACATAGCCTTCAGGAAGGGTAAGCGTGTTTTGAGCGCCATTGGATAGCTTGATGCTAACATACTTTGTTCCATCAATGGTGAAACTGCTTCCACTCTCAAGATTTTTAGTTTCATTCATGCACTGAAGTGTAAAGCCTTCTGGTACATCCTTACCTAATTCAGTGCCGGAAAGCACATTCTTCTTAACCTTGCCTGGGTTGGACAAGATTACGGTTTCAGCTGACACACTTAGTGCTACAGCCGCTACCGATAAAAGCGTAAAGATTTTTTTCATGAGTTGTTATTAAAGTTGTTAATAAAAATATAATTGCGCAAAATTAAAACTTTTTTTTCATATATGCAATAAATTAGACCCCAAACTCAAATTTTTTTTGAGCAGGGGGTCTAATTATGTCTTATATTTTATTATCTTTTCATCTTTTCAAGATTTTTTTCACTTTGCCGTCGGCCTGACGCACGATGTTGATTCCTTTAGAAAGGGTGTTCAAGCTGCGCCCGTCGATTGAGTAGATGGCATCGACACTTCCTTCTGTCTCGATAGCATCCACAGCGTTGTCTTCTCCGCAGTCGATGATATACGTACGATAAAATGCCGGTGAAGATTCATCATAATAATCATCCGAGTAGAAGGTATAGCCCAATATCTTGGAGCCATCTGCTGAAATTCCGGTCGGGACGTTGAAGCCGTAGTAGTCGGAGTCTCCAAACACCACTCCGAATTCGGGGAACGCGGTGATAAGCAGTTCTGCCTGTGGCTCTCCGGCTTTCCAGATGAAAGAGCCGAAGCTGTTTGTGGAAGGCTCGCCGATGGTGCCGATGAATGTGCCGTCGTCAGCTATCGCAGTCGGGTAAAGCCCGGTGCCTCTGTCATCGATTTCCTGGGGCTCGCTGAATATTTTCAGCTCTTTGGTCACTGTGTCGTAGATGGCCGGTACGCCATACCCTTTGCCGGTGTCGGGATCTTCATCAAGACCAAGCATGATCACATATCTGCCATTGTTGCTCAGCAGATTGCCATACATGCCGGAAATGGCGTAGAGGGGCTTGGTGGGGTCATTGCGGTCTTCTTCAGTAAGCTTGACGAATCGCGCAGGGAAGAAGTCGACTTCATATTCTCCCTTGTCGTTCATGACCCATAGAGTAGGAATTGCGAAACCTCCGAGGTTGCCCAGCAACACTTTGCCGTCGCCGCTCGCTTGTTTTACGGCAGATTCTTTCCTGATCTGGTCGGCAAAGGCGCCAAGTTGCTCGTCGGTGGGGTAGGGGAGAGCTTTCCAGTCTTTTCCGTCATTTGTATAGTAAGCGTAAGTCGCAAAACCGGTGCCAACGCATGAACCAAAGAGCGTACTGCCGTCGTTTGTGAGGGCCTCGCCTAAGAAATACTTATATTCTTCGGGTGCATAAATAGTGGTGACGGCGCCTGTGGTGAAATCATATGTCAAGCCTCCTCTGGCGTCATCAACGCCGATGGCAAGTCCGTTGTTGTCGATGTTGCGGAGCTCCGCTCCGTCAGGAGTGAGTTTATATTTTACTTCGCCGGTGCGGGAGTCGGCTACAAAAAGACCTTGTCCCTGTTCAAGCACGCCGCCGATATAGTCGCCGTTGGCCGATAGTGTCAGACCCATTATGGAAATATACGGGGCTTGCATTTCAGGAATTTCTTCCGAAGGCTGAATCGTAAGGACCTTGATCGTTTCAGCATTGAGGGTTGTGCAAAGAGCACATGCTACAGAAATAGTAAATATTTTTTTCATAATTCACATTGGCTCAGTTATTTTATAAAGCCGGTGAATGGTTGAGCCTGTTAGCCATCTTTCCGGGGCGTTTTGCAAAATATCATGGTTTGATGCAATAACTTGGCAAAATTAATATAAAAATTCAAATTATGCAATTTTTTTTCAAATATACATGCCCCCCCGCCCTCTAAAAGGGAAGACTGAAACTGTGAAAAAATATGAAATAGCGGCTCGTATCTTGGCGATGTGATGGAAAATTTGTAACTTTGCGTTTTATAAACCGATTTTTTATTTATGAAACGAAATTACATCTTTGCATTAGGATGGCTTTCAGGATTGATGTTGACGTGCTTCGCTTCCGCGAAGGCGCAGCAGACAGTCCCTTGCCTGATTTTTACGGGCCATTCCGACACCGTACACAGCATCGACCTCAGTAAACTCAACCGTATTTCATTTGATGATGACGGTATGACCGTTTCTTCGGACGATGATAGCGCGCAGGACGTAAAATTGCTCTACTCGCTCTTCCATCATATTGAAATAGGAGAAGCTGTGCCGACTGACGCCACAGGGGTGGATGCTGTCGCCGCCGAAGGTGACGCCGGACTTCGGTATTCCGCCGCCAATGAGTCGCTGGTGTTGGAAAGCGCGTCTGACAAACCTTATTCGATCGGAATATTCAGCTTGAACGGCACTCTGATCGCGGCTGCCAAGATGTCGGCCGGTGAGTCGCTCTATGTAGGGTCGCTCTCTGCCGGGTCTTATATCGCAGTGGCTTCCGACGGGAAGTCTCAATTCACAATTAAATTTATAAGAAAATGAAAAAGGAATATATTTTTAAGGGTATAGCGCTGGGCGTGGTCTCAGCAGTGGCTTTCGGCGCGTTTGCAGCTCCGAAGAAAATGGTGCAGATCTTTCGTAATGGAGAGGTGATACAGGAATATGCCGTCTCCGATATCGATTATATAGAGGTGAATGACGTCTCCGACCTGGAGGGAAGCGCATATGAATATGCCGTAAAAAGCAAAAATTATTCCGGTTCGGGTGAATTCCTGGCTGGCTTCTGCTTCAAAAACTCATGGGATGAAGGCATGACGTTCAATTATTCAATTTCTCCCGTGAATTGCTTCCAGCAGTTGGGCAACAATATGAATATCGAACTTTATGTGGGCAGCAAACAGCTCTATGACGGTAAACCCTTTGATGTGGCTGAAACTGACCTGCCATTCTCTTTCAAGTTGCAATATGTAGACTATTCCATTGGCAACACCGTTGATGTGGTGATCGACAACAACAACCGCAAGGGGGCTTCAGGCACCATAACAGTGACCCGGAATGTGAATGGGGAATATGATGCGGAGTTCGACATCTCGATGCTGTCGGGCGACGTGACCGTGAAGGGATATTATGCCGGCGAACTTAAGAAACGCAACACTATCTACACTACCGGCGATGGAATTTTGGGTGAAATAAAGTCGGCCACTCTCGACCTTTCGGGCGATACATGCGTCATGTATCTTTCAGCAGAGGAGGGAGAAGCAGGCCCCAACAACTATGACATCAAGGGTGAAGTGTCTAAAGAGGAATGGAGATATGGCAAATTCATGGCTTTCAGCGGTTTGGGTGCCAAGGTGACATGGCTTGACGGGATGGTGTTTGACCGCACTTCAAGTCAGACCACAGGCTTTTTCGGTGGCAACTGGAGAGTGATGAATCCGACCGTGACTTCCGACGGTTCTAAAGTGGCTGAATGTTCAGTGATGCTTTTCGGTCCGGAAACAAGGTATGTTTATTATTTGGGATTTGTGAAGGTGATAGAATAAAAAATATCACGTCGCTATTGCTAAAATAAAAAAATTTACCTATCTTTGCTGAAATAATACTTCTAACCATTTGCAATTTCAACGATTAGTTGAGCTTGCGAAACTTTGAATACTACCACATGAAAGACTTAAAGATGTATATCGACGGCAAGTTCGTCGATAGCAATTCCGGAAAATGGATCGACGTGCTCAACCCTTCTACTGAAGAAGTGATAGCCCGCCAGCCGGAAGGAACCAAAGAAGATGTAGATGCAGCTCTCGATGCAGCCCGCAAGGCTCAGAAATCATGGGAGAAGACTCCTGCTATCGAGCGTGCGCAATATCTGCTGAAGATGGCTCAGGGGATTCGCGACCGTCGCGATGAATTTATCGAGATAATTATGCGCGAACAGGGCAAGACACGCAATTGGGCTACTATCGAGGTGGATGCCACAATCGGATATTTTGAATATATGGCATCTTTCGCACGCCATATCGAAGGGGAAATCATTCCGAGCGACAACCCCGGCGAGACTATTTTCCTCTCAAAAAAACCGATCGGCGTAGTGGCCGGCATACTTCCCTGGAATTTCCCCTTCTTCCTGATCGCCCGAAAGGCGGGCGCAGCTCTGATCGCCGGCTGTTCGATCGTGCTGAAACCCTCTCAGCTCACTCCGATCAATTGCTGCGTGTTTGCTGAAGTGGTCAATGAGTCAGGTCTCCCGGCCGGTCTTTTCAATGTGGTGACCGGGAAAGGAAGCGTGATCGGACATGAACTCGCGGCAAGCCCGAAGATAGATATCGTGAGCGTGACCGGTTCTGTGGGTGCCGGCGAGAGCATTATGAAAGATGCCGCCACCAATATCACCAAGGTGTCGCTTGAACTCGGCGGAAAGGCGCCGGTGATCGTCTTCCCTGATGCCGACCTCGATATCGCGGCTCAGGCTATCATCGACAGCCGCATCGGCAACAACGGACAGATTTGCAATAATGCCGAACGCCTTTATATCCACAAAGACGTGATGGAACCACTCACTAAGAAGCTTATCGAAAAATTTGAAGCTGTGAAAGTGGGCGATCCATTCTCGGCCGACGATATCGATATGGGCCCGCTCGTAGAACGCCGCGCTCTCGAAAGTGTGGAAAACAAGGTGGAGAAGGCCGTGAAGCAAGGTGCCAAGGTGCTTGCGGGCGGACACCGCGTAGGCGAGAAGGGATATTTCTATGCAGCTACTCTTCTCGGCGACTGCCGTCAGGATATGGATATAATCCATGAGGAGACTTTCGGGCCTGTGCTTCCTATCGTGGAGTGGGATAATCTCGATCAGGTGATCGAATGGGCCAACGATTGCGAATACGGTCTCGCTTCATCCATCTTCACTAACGATATAAACAGCGCTGCCCGCTGCGTCCGCGACCTTGAATTCGGAGAAACATACGTAAACCGGTTCCATTTCGAGGCTATCCAGGGATTCCATGCCGGTGTCAAGAAGAGCGGTATCGGCGGTGCTGATGGAAAGCATGGCGTGGAAGAATATCTGCGCACTCACGTCACTTATCTCCAGACTCGTTGATAATGAAAATAGGACTTTTTATCCCTTGTTATGTAGATGCCCTGTACCCTGAGGTCGGGGTATCTACTTATAAGCTGCTGCGTAGTTTAGGCCTTGACGTATATTACCCCGAGAAGCAGACATGTTGCGGACAACCTATGGGTAATGCCGGTTTTCAGGATAAATCGAGAAAACTTGTCGAGAGTTTCGACGAACTGTTTAAAGGGTTTGACTATGTGGTGGCTCCTTCGGCAAGCTGCACCTCCTATGTGCGGTTTTTTCATCCGGAAATTGCGGGTCATGAATGTGAGGCTGCCGGAAAGACTGTCGATCTCGTGGAGTTTCTGCATGATATTATGAAAGTGAAGTCGTTGCCGGCAAAGTTCCCCCACAAGGTGAGCCTGCACAATAGCTGCCATGGTGTTCGCGAACTCGGACTCTCTTCTCCCACCGAACGCAATATACCGAAATTCAATAAGATCAAGGATTTGCTGCAGATGGTGGAGGGGATTACCGTTTTCGAGCCCGAAAGGCCGGATGAGTGTTGCGGTTTCGGCGGTATGTTTTCCATTGAGGAAATCGGTGTCTCTACTAAAATGGGTATCGACAAACTTCACCGGCATATAGGCACAGGCGCCGAATTCATCACAGGTCCCGATTCCTCTTGCCTGATGCATATGCAAGGTATTGCCGCTAAGCGGAAACTCCCTGTCAAATTTATTCACGTTGCACAAATTTTATCTGCAGGCCTATGAGTACCATTCATGCCAAAAGAGCTAACGAGTTCGTGAGAGACACAGAAAAAGTCGACCGTCATGATGCGACTTTCTGGTCGGTACGCGTGAAAAGAGACGCTATGGCTCATATGCTTCCCGAATGGGAAAACCTTCGCGAGGCGGCAAGCCGGATCAAAAAGCATACCGTGACTCATCTTGCCGACTATCTTGAGAAGTTTGCTGAAAATGCACGCCAAAACGGCGTCCATGTGCATTGGGCCAAGGATGCCGCCGAATATAATGATATCGTGCTCAAGATCCTTAATGAGCATGATGTCAGGAAGGTGGTGAAAAGCAAGTCGATGCTGACCGAGGAATGTGGACTTAACGACAGTCTGATTCATCATGGCATCGATGTGGTGGAGACCGACCTCGGGGAGCGTATACTGCAGCTGATGGGTATTCCGCCGAGCCATATCGTGATGCCCGCTATCCATATCACGCGTGAGCAAGTGATGGAATGTTTCGTGGACAAAGGGATTGTGGAAAAGGAAGGGCAGAAGGCTGCCGACAGCATGCATGGCGACAGACGCGTGCTTGAGGCGGAGGCTGACCCTACTTTCCTTACCCGCTGCGCGCGTTTCCATCTCCGTGAGAATTTCATGACTGCCGATTGCGGCATGACAGGCGCAAATTTCGGTATCGCGGAGACCGGAGAGGTGGTGGTGTGCACCAATGAGGGAAATGCCGACATGAGCACTTCAATACCCCCGCTACATATAGTGTCTATGGGGATTGAGAAATTAATTCCCGACTATAAGTCGATGGCTGTGTTCCAGCGTCTGCTCGCCCGCAATGGCACAGGACAACCCACTACTGTCTATACATCCCATTTCCGCAAACCGCGCCCCGGACAGGAGATGCATATCATCCTCGTTGACAACGGACGTAGCGATATCCTCGGAAATGAAGATCATTGGCAGACCCTTAAGTGTATGCGCTGCGGTGCGTGTATGAACACATGCCCGGTATATCGGCGCTCGGGCGGATATTCCTATACTTATTTTATCCCCGGACCTATCGGTATTAATCTCGGAATGTTAAAGAATCCGGATGTCAATTTCAACAATTGTTCGGCTTGCTCGCTCTGTTGCTCATGCGACAACGTGTGTCCCGTGAAGGTGGACCTTTCAACGCAGATATATAAATGGCGTCAGCAACTCGACAGCATGCACCACGCCGACCCGATGAAGAAGGCGATGTCGGAAGGGATGAAGGTGATGTTTGACCATCCCGGACTCTACACTTCGGCATTGCGTGTGGCTCCGGTGGCAAACTGCATGCCGTCTTTCCTGACAAATCTCGTGATGAGCCCCTGGACTTATGGACATTCAATGCCTGAATTTGCCAAAAAGTCGTTTCATCAGCTTTGGAAATCAGGTCTTGATGATCATAAATAACTTGAGTCGGGACGCTCGGCTCGTGCGTCCGTAAAAAAAATCACATCATGTCAACTAAAGACTATATATTATCAAATCTCCGAAAAAACGTCAGGGAAACATACGATATGCCGGATCTTTCTTTTGACAAGACGGTATTCGATGATCCGGTAGCCCAATTCATTCAGACCGCGACCACGAGTGCCGGGGCGAAGGTGGTCGAGGTGAAAGACGGCGATGATCTTAACCGGCTTATCAAGGAAGCATATCCTGATGCGAAGACAATAGCCAGCAATGTGAAAGGTATTGTGGCGGATAGAAATCCGGATGAAGTGGCCGCTCCTCAGGAACTTGACGGAACTGATGTCACGGTGGTGGAAGGCACTGTGGCATGTGCCGAAAATGCCTGCGTATGGATTCCTCAGACCATGAAGCAACGTGCAGAAATCTTTATTCCGGAATATCTCGTCATTATAGTAGACAGAAAGAATATCGTAAGCAACATGCACGAGGCTTATTCGCGAATTGAAATGCCTGAAACGGGATTCGGAGCCTTTATTTCCGGTCCTTCAAAAACAGCCGATAT
>CAMWJD010000046.1 GCA_947174515.1 uncultured Porphyromonadaceae bacterium | reverse complement strand
GAGTAGGTAATCGCCGCCTTAGAGGACCCGCAGAGATGCGGGTCTTTTTTTATACCTATTAATCTTAGTCAAATTAATTAAATTTTTTTTTGAAATCTTTTGAACTCTTTTCAGATTGATATGTTTTACTTATGAAGCTTGCAAATGGCAAGCGGATATGAAAAAACTTAAATTCTTAATCTTATAAAAATCTAAATTAAACTATGGCACAGAACACAGCGCCCCTTCAGGGCATTAAAGTTGTAGACTTTACAGAAGTTCAATCAGGTCCTTCATGTACACAAATGCTCGCCTGGCTTGGCGCAGATGTAATCAAAATCGAACGTCCCGGTGTGGGCGATGCTACTCGTAAAGAACTTCAGTTTAATCCTGATCTTCCAAGCTACTATTTCCTCCAGCTTAACAGCGATAAGAAATCTCTCGCTCTTGATGCGAAGACTCCTGACGGTAAGGAGATTCTTACCAAGCTAATCAAAGAGTGCGATATATTTGTAGAAAACCTTCACCCGGGTGCAATGGACAAACTCGGTTTCAGTTGGGAGGTTGTACATCAACTTAATCCTAAGTGTATCTATGGCACAATCAAGGGATTCCCTCTTTCATCAAAGTATAAGGATCTAAAAGCATATGAGCCTATAGCACAGGTGACTGCTGCTGCAGCTTCTACTACCGGATGGTATGATGGTGAATACAACATTCCTACTCAGAGCGGTGCTGCACTTGGTGATTCCAATACGGGTATGCACCTTCTTATCGGTCTTCTTGCAGCTCTCCAGCAGCGTAATAAGACAGGCGAGGGATGTTACGTTTATCAGTCTATGCACAATGCTTGTCTTAATCTTTGCCGTATCAAGACACGTGACCAGCTTACACTTGACAAGATCGGATACCTCACTCAGTTCCCGCAGTATCCTGATGGAAAATTCGGTGACTGTGTGCCTCGTTCCGGAAACATCGAAGGTGGCGGTGTCCTCGGTTGGACTTACAAGTGCAAACCCGCAGGTGGCTTAGACTCGGAAATCGATGCTAACAACTATGTCTACATCATTCTTCAGAGAGGTGCAAAAGACTTTGAACTGGCTTGCCAGGCATTAGGATTTGAAGATTGGTTGACAAATCCTGACTTCAATACCGCAGATGCACGTGACAAACACAAACAGGAAATTTATGCACGTATCGGTGCCTGGACTGCTGACAAGACTAAATATGAAGTTACTGAAATCCTTTCAAAGTATGGCGTGCCTGTAGGTCCTGTATTGTCAACCAAAGAAATGATGAGCGATGAGAGCTTATATGATGGCAATACTCTCGTGCGTATCAACCAGGGTGGTGAGATCGGTGAATTCGTGACTGTCGGATGTCCGTTCACAATGAGCAACTATCAGCCTACTTATGGTCCGGCTCCTGAACTTGGTGGCGATACTGAAGAAATTCTAAGTTCTCTTGGCTACACCGCAGAACAGCAGGCAGCCATGAAGGCAAACGGCACTACAGCTCCGATGCCAAAACCGGCAGCCGCTCCCGCTAAATAATCAAATCACTTTTAGGTCAGGTCTTTAAGGTGAGCCCTTAAGGACCTGAATCTTTAAAAATTAAATCCTGACTAATCATGTTGATCTTGAAGATGCATGATGAATCTTAGCAGAAAAAATAAACCACTATATAATCAAAAATCTAAATAAAAAATCTGAATATTATGGAAAATACAGCAACAAAGCCGGCAGATCCGCAGGCACCTAAATTCCCTGACCAGGTGACCGGTATGTATATATTGGCTGAAAGCCTTAAGCGTCTGGGCCTCATGGATGTATATGGTCTTGTAGGTATTCCTGTGACTGAGGCTGCATATGCAATGCAAAAAATAGGCATTAACTATTATGGATTCCGCTTCGAGCAGCAGGCCGGAATGGCAGCCGCGACACATGGCTACCTTACTAAAAAACCGGGTGTGCTTCTGACTGTGTCTTCACTTGGGTTCATGAACGGTCTGACCGCCACTACAAATGCCACGGTGAACTGCTATCCGATGATACAGATCTCAGGCGCTTCTGATCCTCAGATGGTGGACATGGATATGGGTACTTACGAGCAGCTTGATCAGCTCAACACCGCACGTCCCTTTGTAAAGGCGGCTTTCCGTTGCTCACATGCCAAGGATATTCCTCAGGCTGTGGCCCGTGCATATCGTGCAGCTGTAAGCGGCCGTCCCGGTGGCGTTTATATTGATATGACTACTCCTGCTCTTGGTGAGATCATGGATGCTGCCGAAGCTGAAAAACTCTTCTATCAGCCGGTAGATGTCGCTTCTACCGTTGCTCCTACACAGAGTGCAGTTGATCGCGCAGTGGAAATCCTCACGTCGGCTAAGCGTCCTGCTATCCTTCTTGGTAAAGGTGCGGCTTACGCCCAGGTAGATGATAAGATTAAGGAACTCGTTGAAACTTATAAAATTCCTTATCTTGCAATGTCAATGGCAAAAGGCCTTATGCCTGACAATGGGGAATACAGTGCATTGAGCTGCCGATCCACAATCATGGAGAAAGCTGATGTCGTGATGGTGATCGGTGCCCGTATCAACTGGATGCTTTCATTTGGCAAAGGTAAATGGAATCCTGAGATGAAGTTTATCCAGCTTGACGTAGAGCCGAAGGAAATTGACCGCAACGTGCCGATCGCAGCTCCTGTAGTCGGCGATATGGGAGAATCTCTCGATATGATTCTTTCCGCTTTGAAAGGAAAGACAATGCAGGCTGACCCACAGTGGTTAGCTTCACTCCAGGCTGAATCCAAAGTCAAAAATGCCAAATTTGCCACACGATTGGCTGATGCGGCTAACGTGATGCCTATGACTCACTGGACTGCCCTGTCGGTTGTAAAACCGATTTTGGAATCAAATCCTGACGTGATATTGATCAATGAGGGTGCAAACACGCTTGATGATACACGTGACTCAGTTGATATGTTCCTGCCACGTCATCGTATAGACTGTGCTTCATGGTCGATCATGGGTATGGGTATGGGTTCGGCAATTGGCGCAGCAGTGGCAACCGGCAAGAAAGTTGTTGCAGTCGAAGGTGATTCTGCATTCGGATTCTCCGGCATGGACTTCGCTACCATATGCCGCTATAAACTTCCGGTTACGGTAGTGATCTTCAACAACGGCGGTATTTATAATGGCATAGGTGTCAACCCGTCGGGCGGTGATGCTCCTGCTCCTACCACTCTTGATATCAATGCTCAATATAACCTTATAGGCGAAGCATTCGGAGCTAATAATTATCGCGTGAATAATCCTTCCGACCTCAAGAAAGCGCTCGAAGAAGCGATAGCATCCGGTAAGCCTTGCTTGATCGATGTTCAGCTTGCTGACAATTCCGGCGCTGAAAGCGGCCACATCGGATATCTGAATCCGGCACCTCTGATCGATTACACTGTGTAATGGATTGAAATTATCAAATTGAGAATCTTGAATAATAATTCGTTTTCAATTTTATGATTTCCAGATTGATATAAAAAAGAATATGAGTCGGCTCCCTTTTGGGGTATTGCCCGGAAAGGTAGCCGGCTATTTTTATTAAAATAATTAATGGATCTTATAAAATTATTCTACTATGGATATATCGCACGTTATTCTATATGCCATTGTCCCTATTATAGTGGTGATGCTTGCAGGCTTTATAGCCGGTAAGAAGGGCGCATTCTCAGGGGAGGACGCCAAAAAATTCAATAAAGTAGTGCTTGACTTCGCCTTGCCGGCAGCATTGTTTGTGTCAATAGTGCAGGCTTCGCGCGCTGATCTTGTGAAGGATATCAAACTGACAATCGTGTCTACAATAGGTATCATGGCCTGTTTCATGATTGTATATTTTGTATTCAAATATTGTTTTAAAAAGAACACCGGAGCTGATGCCGCTGTTTCAGCCCTTATCAGTGGATCACCTACAATCGGGTTCCTCGGATTTGCGGTGCTGGAGCCGATATTCGGAACTTCTCCTTCCGTGGCTCTCGTGGTGGCAATCGTAGGTATTGTCGTGAACGCCATCGGTATTCCGGTCGGTCTTTCATTGATGAACGCTTCATTGGAGAAGCAAAATCCCGGCTCTACAGCGAAAAAGGAGAGTGCCTGGAAACCTGTGTTGCACGCTCTTGAGCAGCCGGTGGCATGGGCGCCAATCCTGGCAGTGATTTGGGTAGTGGTCGGAATACCTTGGCCAAAAGAATTAAGCCCGTCTTTCGACCTTATCGCTAAGGCCAATGCATCAATGGCGGTATTCTCAGCTGGTATTACCCTTTCCGCTATAAAGATTCAGATCAATTGGCAGGCAGTGCTTGGCTCTATCATGAAGATGGTCATGATGCCGGCAGTCGTATTGATTCTTGGTCTTTTGTTCAAGATGGATCCTCTTAACTTGAAGATGCTCGTGGTGGCAGCAGCCCTTCCTCCGGCCTTCTCAGGTATCATTATTGCGGATGAGTATAATACTTATGTTGCAACCGGTACGTCTTCATTGACACTTTCCGTGATCCTCTTCATCGGATTCTGCCCGTTGTGGATATGGCTTACCAATCTCTGCATCGCAGCTTTCTGATGCTGAATAAATAAAGTTTAATTAGACCTCATGCTTTGGCATGAGGCTTTTTTTTTAGCTTACGTTTCAATTTTTACGCCACGGGGTCTTCTTAATTTATTATTTTATGTTAAAGAGGAAGAGGATATCAGGATTTTTTTGTAATTTTGTCGCGTATTATGCGACGATTTTTCTTAATAATTATTGCAATATCCATTCTTGCCTTGATGTTTGCACATTCATCGATGCAGACAATGGTGGGAAATACTGTTGTTTCCGTCTCCGGGCCGGTAGATGGAGATACATTGCAGACACATGAAATCGTCGTTGACAATGAAATAATGTCCGATACCTTAGTTGCAGATGAGATGGAGCTGTATGAATCGGTCATGGATTCATTGTCTATAGAAAACAAGGAAGTGGCAGCCGACAGTATTTCCGAAGCAGCCGAAAATCCGGCCGACGTCAATAATGATTCGATTTCTGAAGGCGCTCCTTCTCCAGTCATGATCCAAAATGATTCTATAGTTGAAGAAGCTATGGCTGATGACAGAAGCGGCGTGACTCGAATAAATAGGGAAAAGGTGGATATCGATGCTGCTGTCTCCTTTTCCGCTTCAGATTCTATGATTCTTATTGGCAATAATCTCGCCTATCTGTTTGGAGATGGAAAAGTGGAGTACGGACAGTTCAAACTCGATGCGGCGGAAATAAAAATGGTGATGGATTCCACCACTGTCTATGCAAACGGCAGAGTCGACAGTCTCGGAGAGTTGACCGGAAAACCCGTATTTCAGGATGGCGGCGATTCCTATGAGTCTAAGACCATGTCGTTTAACTTCAAGAATCAGCGAGGGTTCATCACCGACATCATCACGGAGCAGGGGGAAGGATATCTCACCGGAGGCAGAGCTAAGAAAATGGAAGACGGCAGTTTTTTTGCTGAAGATGCAATTTACACCACGTGTGATGAGCATGAGCATCCCCACTTCTATTTTCAGTTGACAAGAGGAAAGATTCGTCCGGGCAAGGATGTGGTGTCCGGTCCGGTTTATATGGTGGTAGCCGATGTGCCGTTGCCGTTGGCATTGCCATTCGGCTACTTCCCGTTCAGCAAGGAATATTCTTCGGGTATTATCTTCCCTACTTTCGGTGATGACTACAACAGAGGATTCTATATGCGAAACGGAGGATACTATTTCGCGTTCAGCGACTATGTCGACTTAGCCGTGACCGGAGAAATCTATACCAAGGGATCCTGGGGAATTACGGGAAGATCTTCATATAAGAAGAGATACAAGTATAGCGGATCTTTCAACATATCTTATTTAACTACGATCACGGGCGACAAAGGACTTCCTGACTATTCAAAGCAGAAAAACTTTCAGGTGATATGGACCCATACAATGGATCAGAAATCCAATCCCAACATGTCGTTTTCTGCATCGGTAAATTTCTCAACCTCCGGTTATACTCGCAATGACCTAAATTCATATTATTCAAACACTTTTACGGAAAATACAAAATCGAGTACTGTCAACATGACCTATCGTTTTCCGGGTACGAAGTGGACGGCAAGTGCATCCATGAATATCAGTCAGCGCACACAAGACTCTACTCTCGCTATCTCATTCCCTAACTTGAATGTGACTTTAGGGCAGGTGGCTCCATTCAAGCGAAAGAAAGCGGCGGGTGCGGAAAGATGGTATGAGAAAATCAAGCTTAGTTATACGGGACAATTCCAAAATTCCCTTACCGCCCGCCAGGATGTATTCTTCAAGAAGAGTCTGATCAAAGACTGGAGAAACGGTATCAGACATTATGTCCCCGTGTCGGCTACTTTTACCGTGTTTAAATATATCAATGTGTCGCCGTCGGTGAATATGACCGACCGCATGTATACCTCCAAAATAAAGAGAGATTGGGATCCCAACAGGTCTGCGGAGGTCCTTGATACGTGTTATGGTTTCTATAATCTGTTTGATTTTCAGGCGTCCCTGGCGGCAGATACGAAGATTTACGGTTTTTTCAAACCCATGAAATTCTTGGGCGACAAGGTGCAGATGATCCGCCATGTGCTGACTCCGACTCTGTCTTATAATTACACGCCTGACTTCAGCGCTCCCATGTGGGGAGTCTACGGACAGTATTCCTATGTCGACAAGGCAGGTGAAAATATTACGAGGAAATATAACTATTTCTCGCATGGCGTTGTCGGAAGTCCCGGATCGGGGATGTCAAGCTCTATCTCACTTTCAATTTCAAATAATTTGGAAATGAAGGTAAGAAGTGACAAGGACTCGACCGGCGTGAAGAAAGTATCTCTTATCGAAAATCTTTCGCTTAGCGAAAGCTACAACTTCGCTGCTGACTCCATGAATTGGAGCTATCTCAACACTTCTATCCTGTTGAGACTGACAAAGAGTTTCAACCTCAATTTGAGCGCCACCTGGGACCCGTATATGTATGCCCTGAATTCTAACGGCAGCCCGGTACGTGTCAATAAGCTTCGAATCAGGAATGGCAAAGGATTGTGCAAGCTGACTTCTACCGGCACTTCATTCAGTTATACGATCAACAACAATACCTTCAGGAAAAAGAAGGATGATAAATCCAAAAATAATCGAAACAGAAATCTCGATGATTATGATGAGGATGACGATGATTATGAAGATGAGAACGACGGGCTCGCCAATAATGCAAGTTCACGCCGAAGAAGAGGAGACCTTGAAGAGACTAAGCAAAATGATGTCGACGGTTACACCCCTTGGGAATGTCCGTGGAGCTTGAGTTTCAATTACTCGGTCAACTATTCCGGAATTGGCACATTTGACTATGAGAAAATGGACTATAGGGGGAAGATCACCCAGAATCTTTCGGTATCGGGCAATATCAGGCCCACTAAAAACTGGAATGTCTCTATGTCGTGCAGCTATGACTTCCAGGCTAAGAAGATAGCATACATGAATCTGAATATATCGCGCGACATGCATTGCTTCACTATGTCATGTTCGATTATTCCTGTCGGAATGTATAAAAGTTTCAATTTCAATGTGTCGGTTAAGTCTTCTCTGCTGAAAGATATCAAATATGACAAGCAATCTTCCCGACTGAACGGCATCAATTGGTGATTTTATTTGGAAATATCCGAAAAATATATTAATTTTGTAGTGATTTATTGAAGCATGGCCCGACAGCTGCATCAAGTGATAAGGGATTTACGACAGAAAATCGCCATTCTTGCCTCTGATAGAGACAAGGCATTTGATGAATGTGCGCGTCTCAAGGATGAGAATGAAAGAATGAAACTCCAACTTGAGGAAAATGGCAGGGAGCTTGCCACGGCCCGGATGGAAGTGGATTTCCTGACCGTCTCGCATCGGCTTGCGGATTCGCCGGAGAATCTGATATCGGCACGTCGGCGCTTGCAGAGATTGATCGCAAAAATTGACAGATGCGTCGCTCTCCTCAAGGATGACGCAGACATCAGCTGATGAATTCTAAAGAGATTAAAATCAATATAGAAGTCAATATCGCCGGAGAGAGGTTGAATCTCCACGTGCCGTTTTCGAAACAGGATTTCGTAAGGAAAACGGAATCGGAGATGAAGTTTTTTCTTAAAGGACTTAGAGAAAAGTTCCCCGGCAAGGGTCAGAAAGAAATGCTGGCCATGATGGCATATCACTATGCATCCAACTATTTCGACCTTGCAGAGCAGCGGGAGAGCGAAATAGAGGAAGCCGAAGATTTGCTCAGAGAAGCAGAGCGGCTGTGCGGAGACTCGGATGAGGAGTCTACTCTTCCGGATGCAGATGAATTTGATGTGTATTGACCTATTCTAATTCTTTATTATTTTGAGGCTGAAGAAAGCCTGCAGTTTGTCGCCTTCCCGCATCCGAAAGCAGGAAGGTTGTGGCGTATATGCACAGTAAGAAAGAATATAATTAACTATATAATAACAATATAAAAACAATAGATATTTAAAGACATGACAACAGCAATCTGGATCATCATAGCCGTAGTGGCAGCCATAGCAGGATATGCGGTGTCTTCCGCCATGAGCAGCAGAAGTGCGAGCAGCAGGGCTCACATGATACTTGAGGACGCTCGAAAGGATGCGGAAGTGATCAAAGAAAAGAAAATTATCGAGGCGAAGGAGCAGGAAGTTAAGATTCTTTCAGATGCAGAAAGAAATGCTAATTCGAAGATGCAGAAGGCCCAGGCCTCTGAGGCACGTGCCAAGCAAAGGGAAATGCAGCTTAATCAGATGCAGTCGGATCTTAATCGTCGCAAAAAGGAACTCGATTCGCAGAAACAGAGTCTCGACACTCGCATGAACAATGCGGAAAATCTTGAGAAAACACTTGAAGCGCGAAAAGGAGAGGTTGAGCATCTCTACAGGCAGGCTCAGGAGCAGTTGGAGCATATCTCCGGACTCTCTGCCGATGAAGCCAAGGAGCGTCTTATTGAGAGTCTGAAAGACGAAGCACGCACTGCCGCGCAGGGTTATATCAATGATATCATGGATGAGGCAAAACTGACGGCAAATAAAGAGGCTAAAAAGATTGTAATCCAGTCGATACAACGTGTGGCAACCGAGGCAGCCGTGGAAAATTCGGTAACTGTGTTCCATATCGAGAACGACGAAATCAAGGGGCGTATCATCGGCCGCGAGGGCCGCAATATCCGTGCCCTTGAAGCGGCAACGGGAATTGAAATAATCGTCGACGACACCCCGGAGGCTATCGTGTTGTCAGGATTTGATCCTGTTCGCAGGGAGATCGCCCGCCTTGCGCTCCACCAGCTTGTGCTTGACGGAAGAATACATCCGGCACGTATCGAGGAGGTTGTGGCTAAAGTCAAGAAGCAAGTTGAAGAAGAGATTAATGAGACCGGAAAGAGAACATGTATCGACCTTGGAATTCACGGACTTCATCCCGAACTTATCAGGATGGTGGGCAAGATGAAATACCGTTCTTCTTATGGACAGAACCTCCTGCAGCATGCACGCGAGACTGCCAATCTGTGTGCAATAATGGCTGCTGAGCTTGGATTGAATCCCAAAAAGGCGCGGAGGGCAGGATTGCTTCATGATATAGGTAAGGTGCCTGATGACGATCCCGAGATTCCGCACGCAATATTCGGCATGAAGCTTGCTGAAAAATTCAAAGAAAAACCCGATATCTGCAATGCCATCGGAGCCCATCACGACGAAGTGGAGATGACCAGCCTTCTCTCCCCGATCGTTCAGGTGTGCGATGCCATTTCCGGCGCCCGTCCCGGAGCGAGAAGGGAAATAGTGGAGGCGTATATCAAGCGTCTTAACGATCTTGAGCAACTTGCTCTTTCGTATCCGGGCGTAATCAAGACCTATGCCATTCAGGCAGGTCGTGAACTGCGTGTAATTGTAGGTGCAGATAAGATATCGGATGAGGAAATAGAAAGTTTGTCGGCTAATATTGCCAAGAGAATACAAGATGAACTCACTTATCCGGGACAGGTCAAGATAACAGTCATACGCGAGACGCGCGCAGTAGCGTATGCCAAGTAATACGGATGGGATCATATGGATGAAATAGAAAAAAAAGCATTGCCGGACTGTACTGAATGTAGCCGTTGCGACTCGGGAGGGTGCGGCGGCTGCGGCGGGTGCGGTCTTGATGCCGATGCCGGGGATAGCTCTCAAGATGGAGGTGTAGATGCCGAGGACCATAAGGTGATGGGATGGAGGCGCGAACCTCGCGGCAAACTTTACGCCACCAACTGGCTAGGCGATATATCTTCAGTCGCGGATTTTCCGGCAGTTCAGGTTCAGTTTAAGAATACGAGAGCCGGATTTTTCCTCAATTCTTCGAAACTCAATCTTGAAATAGGCGACGTAGTGGCTGTGGAAGCCGCAAGCGGGCATGATATCGGACAGGTGACCATGGTGGGCCCTTTGGTAAGGATGCAGATGGTTAAGGCTAAGTTGGATCCTGACAATCTCGACGATCTGAAGAAAGTGTTCCGAAAGGCTCGTCCTTCGGATATGGAAAGATTCAATGAAGCGAGAAGCAAGGAGCATAGCACCATGATAAAGTCGAGGGCTATTGCTGAAGAACTTGGACTCAACATGAAAATCGGTGATGTCGAGTATCAGGGTGATGGCAGCAAAGCGATATTCTACTATATTGCAGATGAGCGCGTGGACTTTAGAAAATTGATTCGGATCCTTGCCGATGAATTCAAGGTGAGGATTGAGATGAAGCAGATTGGAGCTCGGCAAGAGACAGGGCGTATCGGAGGTATAGGTCCGTGTGGACGCCCTCTGTGTTGCTCCAGCTGGATGACCCACTTCGTGAGTGTCGGCACCGGAGCCGCAAGAATGCAAGACCTCTCGATGAATCCGCAGAAACTTGCCGGGCAATGCGCCAAACTGAAATGTTGCCTTAATTTTGAGATTGATGCCTATGCAGAAGCTGTAAAGCAAATTCCATCGAAAGATGAGGTGCTTCAGACTAAAGACGGCGATTATTATCTTTTCAAGACAGATATACTGACACGGACTCTGACCTACAGCACCGACAGGCGTACGGGAGCGAATCTGACTGTCATTCCTGCTTCAAGGGCATTTGAAATAATAGCTCTCAATAAGCAGGGTATCAAAGTGGATTGTCTTGATGAAGAGGCTCTGGATAAGAAGGAAGTAAGGGAATATATTGATCTTACTGATCAGGATGCTCTTACAAGATTTGATAAGGCTAAGAAAAAAAAGTCGAAGCACAAGCCGGCTCAGAAAATGGACAATGGTTCCGGACACGCGGAAATATGGAAGGACGAAGCTTCCGCCCGACCCCGTGCGGCCCAAGAACATGATCAAGTAAAGAAATCCGGAAATCAGCGGCGTCAAAAGCGGCAGCTGCGTAATAAGGAAAATAAATCAAACAACAAGGAGACAAATGACGCTAATGAATCTTAAGGAGCATCTTAAGCATCCCGTGTTCCGTTGCATTGGAGAGACTGCTGATGAGATGGGACAGGAAGTGTATGTAGTTGGTGGTTTTGTCCGTGATATATTCTTAGGCCGTCATTCTGCCGACCTTGATTTCGTGACCGTAGGAAGTGGCATTGACCTTGCCGGAGCCGTAAGCGCAAGATTAGGAAAAAAAGGCAAATTGACAGTTTATGCAACTTATGGAACTGCCCAGATCAAGCATAAGAATCTGGAACTGGAATTTGTCGGGGCTCGGCGTGAAAGCTATACCAGGAATTCCAGAAATCCTATTGTGGAAGATGGTACGCTCGACGACGATCAGAAGCGTCGCGACTTTACCATCAATGCTATGGCGATTTGCTTGAATAGCAATCGGTTTGGAGAGCTTGTAGATCCTTTTGGGGGCGTTGATGACCTGATGGCGAAGATAATCAGGACTCCTCTTGATCCTGACGTGACGTTTAGCGATGATCCGCTCAGGATGATGAGGGCGATAAGATTCGCCACCCAATTGGAATTTGAAATATTTCCATCGACCTTTGATGGCATAAAGAGAAATGCTGAAAGAATCAGTATCATCACTAAAGAGCGCATCAACGATGAACTCAGCAAGATCATGCGGTCGAGAAAGCCATCGATTGGATTCTTGTTGCTTGATGAGTGCGGACTGTTGGAGCGTATAATGCCTGAAGTGTATGCCTTGAAAGGAGTGGAGTCGGTGGGGGGAAGAGCCCATAAGGATAATTTCTTGCACACTCTGCAGGTGGTGGATAATGTGGCTGAAAGATCTGACAATGAATGGCTAAGATGGGCGGCGTTGCTTCATGATATCGCCAAACCCGTGACAAAAAAATGGGACAATGCCTTGGGTTGGACATTTCATAACCACAATTATATTGGGGAGAGGATGGTGCCGAAGATTTTTCAATCGATGAAGATGCCGATGAACGACAAAATGAAATATGTCCAGAAGCTTGTCGGCCTGCATATGCGTCCCCAGCAGGTGGGAGAGGAAGGTGTGAGTGACTCCGGAGTCAGAAGATTGCTGACAGATGCAGGGGAAGACGTGGAAGATCTGATGATTCTTGCCGAGAGTGACCTGACATCGCGCAATCCAATTAAAGTGAAATCGGCACTTGACGGGTTTACTGCATTAAGGGAGCGGATGAAAGAAATAATTGCCGCCGACGACTACCGGAAATGGAAGAATCCGATCAACGGGCATGAGATAATGGAAAGATTGGGACTCCCTCCATCGCAAGAGATTTCACGGCTTAAACAAATGGTGAAAGATGCCATACTCGACGGTGTCATTCCTAATGATCATGATGCAGCATGGGAATATTTGGTGTCTAACATGGGTAACTGAAAGACAGTATTGCGGGATTTGGGTAATATGCGACAGCATGGTATAATAAAACATATTGAAAGTTCGTTATGGTTTTAGAGATATACCACAATTACATTAATGCGCTTCTAATAATTATATAAAAACTTACTAAGATGTGTGGAATAGTAGGGTATGTAGGAGATCGTAATGCCTACGATATTCTAATAAAAGGCTTGCATCGTCTTGAATATCGCGGATATGATAGTGCCGGAGTGGCGATCGTTTCTACTTCAGGTAATATAAATGTTTATAAGACACTTGGAAAGGTGTCTAATCTCGAAAGCTATTGCAAGGATAAGGATACAAAGGGGGGCACAGGAATTGCCCATACCCGTTGGGCCACTCATGGAGAGCCGTCCGACCGCAATGCTCATCCTCATTACAGTGAGGATGAGGAAATAGCGCTTGTGCATAATGGCACGATAGAAAACTATAAGGTGCTCAAGGATGCGCTTATTCAAAACGGGTGTAAATTTCAGTCCGACACCGACACCGAAGTGCTTGTGCAGCTCATAGAATATATCAGGACGCATAATGATTGCACGCTTGTTGATGCTGTGAAGGAGGCCTTAAGGCAAGTCGTCGGTGCATATGCTATAGCGGTCATAGAAAAGAATCATCCGGATACAATAGTAGCAGCGCGCAAAAGTTCTCCTTTGGTGATTGGTATCGGAGAGGGGGAGATGTTCCTTGCTTCTGATGCGACTCCTATTGTGGAATATACTAAGGATGTGGTCTATGTAAAAGACAATGAAATTGCGATAGTATCCAGAAATGAGCCGTTGAAGCTGATAAATCTTAATGACGAGGAAACCACTGTCGATGTCAAGAAACTTGAACTCTCAATTTCTCAACTTGAAAAAGGAGGTTATCCTCATTTTATGCTTAAGGAAATATTTGAGCAGCCGTTGACTTTGCGCGATTGTATTCGCGGCAGGGTGGTCAATGATGGAAAAGATATTATTGTAAGCGGAGTCGTAGACAGCAAGGAGAAGTTTTTGAATGCAAAACGCATAATAATAGTTGCGTGCGGCACTTCATGGCATGCCTCGCTGATAGGAAAATATCTGATTCAGGATATGTGCAGGATTCCTGTTGAGGTGGAATATGCAAGTGAATTCAGATATAGCAATCCTGTTCTCGACCAACGCGACGTGGTGATTGCCGTATCGCAAAGTGGAGAGACTGCAGACACATTGGCCGCAATTCAGATGGCTCACGATGCCGGCGCTTACGTTTATGGCATCAGTAACGTGGTGGGCAGTTCAATACCTCGAAATACTGATTCCGGAACATATATACATGTTGGCCCGGAAATTGGTGTGGCTTCCACTAAGGCTTTTACAGGACAGGTGATGGTGCTGACTCTTATTGCTATGGCTGTGGCTGAGCTTAAGGGAACGATGCCTAAAGAAGATCTTGTGAAGATTGGAGAGGAAATCCTCAAAATTCCTGAGTATGTAAAGCAGACTCTCGAACTTAACGATCAGATCGAAAGGCTGTCACTCATCTTTACTTATGCCCATAATTTCCTTTATCTTGGCAGAGGATATAGCTATCCCGTTGCATTGGAAGGTGCCCTTAAGTTGAAGGAAATTTCATACATCCATGCAGAAGGGTATCCCGCCGCCGAAATGAAGCATGGACCGATTGCGCTTATCGATGCCGAAATGCCTACTGTAATTATAGCTCCAAACGACCATCTATATGAAAAGATTGTCAATAATGTGCAGCAAGTGAAGGCCCGCCATGGAAGTGTCATAGCAATCGTGACGGAAGGTGACAAGGAAATACGTAATATTGCCGACCATGTGATAGAGGTGCCGGCGGTCCCGGAGTGTCTTACGCCAATAATTACCAGCATCCCCTTGCAGCTTCTTTCTTATTATATCGCGATCAATAAGGGTAAAGACGTGGATATGCCTCGTAATTTGGCAAAATCTGTCACTGTGGAATAAATGGTGTAAAACTTTGGTAGACATTGTCATAATATTATCTTGCACGAATAAATAAGCGTGTGGATGAAAAAAAAATCAGTTTGCACGCTTTTTTTTCTCTAAAAAATTTGGTGTATTAAAAAAAAAGTTGTAATTTTGCACTCGGTTTCGGGAACGAATATCGGAATCAAATAAAATATTGCCTCTTTAGCTCAGTTGGCCAGAGCACGTGATTTGTAATCTCGGGGTCGTTGGTTCGAATCCGACAAGAGGCTCAAGAACAATGAAATTTTGGGCGAATACCAGAGTGGCCAAATGGGGCAGACTGTAAATCTGCTGGTTAATACC
>CAMWJD010000045.1 GCA_947174515.1 uncultured Porphyromonadaceae bacterium | reverse complement strand
TTACATGATCATAGTTGAGTTTTTTCTACGATTTTGCCATCAAAGAGGTTTATAATGCGATGAGTGAATGCCGCATCGTGCTGTGAATGTGTCACCATCACGATGGTTGAGCCTTCCCGGTTTAGATCAGTGAGGAGTTCCATCACTTCCTTGCCATTGACAGAGTCAAGATTGCCGGTGGGTTCGTCTGCCAATATGAGCTCAGGCCTCGTGACTACCGCACGAGCGATGGCTGCGCGCTGCTGCTGACCACCCGACAGCTGCTGAGGGAAGTGCTTTGCCCGATGCTCGATATTCATGCGTTTGAGAGCCTCCTTCACCCTTTCTTTTCTCTCTTTTGCTGCCATATTTAGATATTTCAATGGGAGTTCTACATTTTCCTCGATATTGAGTTCATCGATAAGGTTAAAATTCTGAAAAACGAATCCTATTCTTCCTTTGCGAAAAGCCGTGCGGTCTTTTTCCTTTAGATCGGTGACATCCGTACCGTTGAGGATGTATCTGCCTTCTGTCGGATTATCAAGCAGACCGAGTATATTAAGTAGAGTTGACTTTCCACATCCTGAAGGTCCCATAATGCCTACGAAATCTCCTTTGTTGATGTCAAGAGATATGCCACGCAGAGCCAATGTCTCAACTTCGTCTGTACGGAAAGTTTTGGTAAGGTTTTCTAACTGTATCATATTGGTTAAAAGTTTAAGAGCCCATCTCATAAATTTGAGATGGCGTAATCACTGATTATTTCAGGGAATTGATGGGATTTGTGTTTGCTGCCTTATGGCATTGGATCACAACCGACACAAAACAAATGACAATGGCGAGAAGGGCTACCACCGCGTAGATCCACCAGTGGAGTGTTATACGGTAGCTGAATTGCGACAGCCAGTCGTTCATAACATAGTAAATTATTGGTATCGAGATGGCAGCAGCAATTAAAACATATATCATAAACGGCTTGACAAGCGTGGTCAATACTTCTTTGCTTGAGCTACCCATAACCTTATACACAGCAATATCAGCGGCACGCTGACGGACATAGTAGGTGCTCATAGCCATAAGTCCGAGCATGGATATCATAATTGCAATAAAAGCAAATATAGTAAGGATAATTGATAATGTTTTTTGTTTTTCAAAATCGGATTCTATTTGCTGACGCATGAACGGCATTTCAAAAGTTGCATCTAAAGATTCATTTGAATATACATCCTTATACACTTCTTTTATTTGCTGAAGGGCTTCTTGCTCGTTGCCATTAATCTTTATTAGAATATTCCATGGAATAAATTGTTCAAATGGCTTGAAGACAGCAATACGCAATGGATGTTGTTCCGTCAAAACGTTTCCGATTTTCACATCGTCCAAGATTCCTGCAATTGACAGTAATTCATCTCCAAAATCAAAATCTTTAGTGTCCTCATCCAACCCAAGTTCATTCAGGGCCTGCCGGTTTATGTAATTCTTATACGGAGAAGCTAATTGATTATCTTTTCTTAACTTAATTCCAAGTACATCCATGAAAGCGGAGTCACATATGAAAACCTGGAATGAAAATGTCTTTCCATTTTGAGAAAACGTATTGTTATTTCCCCTGCTATGAGGTTCACCACAAGAAAAACTAACTTTTTGCACGCAAGGAAGTTTCATAAGCTCCTCCCGTAGAAGCAAACCGATATTTTTTTCCGGAATATATTGATACGGAATGTTAATGACACCTTTATAATCATAGCCAAGAGGAGCGTCAATCAGGTGTTTCACCTGAAGATACATCGTTATCGCACATGCGATCATGACTATTGTCGAGACATTCTGAATCACAATAAAGACTTTTCCATATATCATATTGGATTTTCTCCTGAAACCACCTTTTACCGCTTCGATGGGTTTCATAGAGGAAAGCAGAATAGCAGGAATTATACCGGAAGTGACACTCATTATCACAAGTGATATTATCAGGAACGAAATTGTAGTGATATTCAAGCAGTCAATGATATCCAATTGAGTCCGGAGCAATGATGAGGCATAGGGACGCATAAGAAATGCGAGTGCAACACCCAATATCACAGAAAATGCACATAAGACAGTGCTCTCAAATATAAGACGCCACATGATACCATAACGGCTTTCACCAAGCAGGCGGCGTGTAGCCATTTCTTTAGCACGTTTTCCGGCAAGTGCCACCGTAAGGTTGATATAATTCATGATGGCGAAAAGAAGAATGACCAAACCTACTCCAAAAAGAAGTTTTATCATCTTGATATCACCAAAATTCACATGTCCAGACCCTAAATCCGAGAAATACACATCCTGAAATGGATATATTTCAAGATGGATATTATCTTCAGGCAGATTAAACACCCAGAATACATTTTTTAATTCTTTCTCATAATCCATTTTTCTTTTGCTCAAGTCATGTCCCTCTTTTGCCAACAATATTAATTCTGAACCGGACGCATTCATAAAATTTTCATCCGTCAGCGACCAGTTGATCACTTTTGTATTAGTAAAATTCAGAATCATATCAATAGGTTTCCTGTCATAAGTCATCAAAGAAGTATTTTTCATAGGCTCCATAACCCCTGCAACTACTAATGGTTCTTGATTTTGAAACAAGACTAAACTTTTGCCCATAGGATCTTCGTCGCCCCATACTTTCCGTGCATATTCCTGAGAAACGACAATATTGGATGGATTGTCAAGAACCGTTTTGTAATCACCCTGAATCAATGTGAAGTCAAAAATATCGTAAAATGTAGGGTCTACAAAATAACAGTTTGTTTCAATAGACTTATCTTCAAACTTAATCCATGTATTATATCTATAAATTGCGGTTGACGACTCAATCTCAGGGAATTTTTCCTTGAGAATAATTTGTGAGCGCCAATGCATTCCCATCGACTTTTTTCCTCGCATGTCAAATCCGAGATAATACAGTCGGTCAGCCTTCGTATGTTGTTTGTCAACATGGCTTTCCTGCCATGTATAGCAACCTATCAGCACGACAAACATCATACTTATTGCCAATCCGAATACATCAATGGCGGTATAAGCTTTATTTCTGCTTAAAAATTTCAAATAAGATTTCATATAGTTATTACTTAAGTTTAGCATGCTTGTAATTATCACGAAGAGGCCGGGGACAGGAGGCCATAGTGACGTATGACTCTTACGTGGCTACTAAGACAATGGACATATAACGGGCATCAGTAAATTGTCAAAGACGAAGCATCACCAAATGATTCGTATCCGTTAGTAATGACTCGCTCCCCGGGTTCCAA
Source organism: uncultured Porphyromonadaceae bacterium (assembly GCA_947174515.1). Classification (GTDB taxonomy): domain Bacteria; phylum Bacteroidota; class Bacteroidia; order Bacteroidales; family Muribaculaceae; genus Lepagella. Next base: position 12,188 of record CAMWJD010000045.1, on the reverse strand, counting down.
CCCTTCCAGAACTTCATAAAATTCGGGGTTCTGACGTCCGAGGCGAATATTGCGCCTATAGGCTTTTTTGCCTGACGAATCAACCACAAATATCCATTTGCCTCCTGTAGCCGAATAGAATGTCCCTTTAGGTATCACAACCGCATCTACCGGCTGTCCGAGCTGAAGACTGAGATAGCAAGTCTGACCACTTCTTATATTATCAGGTATTTTGCCGTTGAATACTAATTCAACTTTAAATTTACCATCTTTCACTTCAGGGAAAACCTTTCGAAGCCTCAAATTCATATCTTTATCGTTACGGGCTGAAGTTGCAATCAGATCCTTATGTATTCTATCAAGATAGTGCTCGTCTATTTGTCCGATCACCTTATAAGAAGTCAAGTCGTTGATTTGTCCAATCTTCTGACCTGCGCTGATACTTTGCCCAAGTTCCACGTCAAGGAGACCCAATTCTCCATTGATTGGACTGACCACATTCATCTGATCTTTACGTTTACGAATCAGCTGTATGTTTCTCTGCATATTTGCGAGATTATCTTCCATCTGGTCCATTTGTGCAAGACGATAGATACTATCCTGGTTGAGTCGTTGATTTATAAGCGAATGTCTCTTGAGTGCCACTTCATAATCCTCCTTGGCCTGAAGATAATCTTCCTTAGCGATCAGCTTTTCATCAAAAAGCTTTTTCTTCTGTTGATAAGCTCTAAGTTTTCTCTGCACTTCCAAATCGAGTTGCACCTGCTCCGAGCGATTGTTGAGCCGATCCTGCTCCATAGAGATTTGCGTATTGCGAAGAATATTCTGTTTTTCAGCAAGCTCGGCCTCCGCATTAAGTATCTGCAAATCAAGATTACTGTTGCTCAAGCGTATGATAACGTCACCTTTGCGCACCTGCGAACCCTCTTCAACCACCTTTTCCATGACTATACCCCCTTCCTCCGGACTAATATGAACGGTACTGATAGGTTCGATCCTCCCGTCGATCCTTACATAATCATCAAACTTTTGCAATTTTACATCCGCAATATTCAGACCAGTCCTTTCAACTTTATAAGTTGACGCGATATCGCTTGTCGCGAGCCATAATATCAAGGTAATAGCAATCATTCCACACAAAATATAGACCCAATATAGTGGTTTTATTCCTTTTAAACCTTTAGGTTTCTCTATTTTCACATCCATAGTTTATTCCCTTTATAGTATTCTACAAGTTTGTCTTTTAGCAAGTAAAGCATTTGTCTTTGAAGCATTTCCACTCTTGAAGAGAAGTAATTGTTGGCAGAGAGCCGGAGGTCGATAATAGAAATCATACCTTCTTCATATTTGCGTCTGCTGAGCTGATACGCTTTCGCGTCAGCATCTACCTTAGCCTTTAGCGACAATATTTCAATTGCATATGCATCACGGTCCATCACGGCAGATGCTATATCGTCGTGCAATCGGCGTTTTTGCTCGCTTAATTGCTCTTTAGCTTGCACATATGCGTATTTTGCGCGGTTTTTACCGGCGATGCGGCTAAGCCCCGGGAAAATGGGAATTGAAAGCGTGGCGGATATATATTCGCCCCTATTGTTGCAGAACTGTTCACCAAACATTGTAGCAGCATACCCACCACTGAGATTTTTGAAATATGATGTGGATATACCTGCATTTAAACTCAAAGACGGCAACAAAAAACCTTTTGCCATCTCATAAGCATATTTGCTTGAATTTGCCTGCAGTCGCGCATCGATGGTCTTTGGATTAAAGTATAAGGCGGCGGAGTATATGCTTTCTGCATTATCATCAGACTTGAGTGGAGGCATTGGATAAGATGTGGTGTCAAGTTCCAAATCGCGTGAAGCGGGATAGTTCATTGAAGATTTTAGTGTCAGCATTGCCTGCTCGTAAAGATTTTGCTGATGAACTAATGAATATTTATCGTTTGCAACTGTCGCTTCAGCCTCAATTACCTCAGGCATCCCTTTCAGTCCCAATTCTTCCTGAGTTTGCGTCAGTTTTAACATACTTTCGCTTTGGAACAGCTTTTCTTCTGCTATTTTTACTGAATTTCTGTAGTAGACAGCATCTGCGTAAGCCATCATTGCATTTATGGCACTGTCATCACGTTTCATCTCCACGCTGTTGATCATCCTTTTCCTTTCGTTTCGCGCTTGCCGGAAGCGGTTTATGGTCCTTCCTCCATCAAAGATAGTCAAGGAAGCGTAAAGGCCATAGGCGTTGTTGAATGTCGTGATGTCGTTATAGGTATTTGTCTCCGGATCTATATTCCTACCCCAACTGAACTGACCCCCTATTTGTGCGGAGACGGATGGAAAGAACTCTGCGAGTGCCTCATTGCGAGTTGCTGTAGCTGATGCGACATCCCATCTTGCCTGAACAACGGAGGAGGCATGGTCGGCAGCGTAGCTCATACACTGCTCCAAACTCCATGTGTTTTGTGCGGCAGTAGTGAAGAATAATGTGATTGATATTGTAGTAAAAATTTTTCTCATAACATCACTATATATCCAATTACCGTGCCAGAAAAATAAGTAATTGTTAATTATGACGTTATTACAATCAACACAGTTATCGTTGTCAAATTGTCATACAACAGACTGTCAAAAAATCATACATCTTCAGTCGAATTGGTGAAAAAAAACAGTGATGTCTTCCCTTATATGGACTTGCAGAAAGGCCGCGTATTGTAAGGGCCCATCTCATAAATTTGAGACAGGCCCTTAATTTTGAAATAGACTCTATTTATATTCCGTATCGAATTCCTTACGGGTCGTATTCTTGGAACCTTTATATTCACGGCCGATTATGTTGGAATCTGTTTCTATCTGCCTTTCCCTATAACCACAGACTTTGCATATATATCGCGCATCATATTTGTCTCGCTTAATGCTATCCTTATATTTGTCATGACGTTCGTGGATGGTGGTTTCGGTATGGATTCTTTCGTTCTCTTTCCAGACACGACCATTCTGATGAACCTCGGTATATTCTTTCCAGCTCTTTTTGTCTTCACCGACTACGGATGTATCGGTAGTATGCTCGACATCAATAACGCTACCCTTGAATTCCCTGCTGACCAATTCAATCGAATCGATATGCTTGCAATTCGGACATCGAGTATGAGGGATGTAGTTCCAGAACTTCATACCATAATAAATATATGACCCGATTATTATGAATACAACTACAATGACTTCCACAATCGCCAACAACCAATACAATCCCCATGCAAGGGTCACCATAAGCCAGAAATAGTAGAGGACTATGGGCAAGACAATATAGCAGACACTCATTACCGTGTTGGAAACAAAACAGAACACCTTCGGGTAATTGACGACTATGAAATCAATCAAACGAATAGGAATGAACCCGAAACAGAAGAGCCAGATGACAAAGCAAACCTTCTTGAGCACCCAAACCACCCAGTAAAGGACATTTTCGAACTCAGTGATGTATCCCTTGGGATTTACAAGCGGATTGTAAACATCTGATCGCGCAAAAAAGGCTGTCACCGGCAAGTCGAAAAACCAGGAAGCTCCCGGCAAGTAGCGCAGGATCCAATCGCTATAGGCTCCGGTCAACTGAAACTGGCTGGAGACGGCAATAGAATCTGCCGAAAATGTCACGGAAGGTCTATAGAACTTTCCGTCTTTGGAATCGAACACATGTGTTCGGAACATCGTGACTATCTCACCGTTATCTTTGCGTGCTTGAAAAATAACAGGACCAATCAAACGCTCGGCACTGCTGAGATCAAGATTCTTCATGCGTTTCTCAAACTTGGCTTTCGACATCAGAGTAGTGAAACCGGCAATATTGCTGAGCTCCAATCTGAACACATCAGGCACATCCGGATAGAAACTTCCGCTAATCAGGTTGTCGGTCTTTTCACCGTTTGACAGCACACCGGTGATATTTCCCTTTCTTGTGAGAATCATTCTTCCATCTACCTTCTCAAGACCGGTTGGGGTGTTGACACGGAGTGTATCTCCGCAATATTCCCCCCATGAAGCAAGCATCGGCACATCGAGCATCCACATCTGGATCTCTCCACGTATTCCTGAAGAAGTCTCCACCAGACATCCGGAATCAAGTGCCGGCGCCTTATATCCCAACAACCGGATACTGTCGCCAACATTCAAGGGATAGAAGTAGTCTACATTATCGATCTTGGAATAAACCACCGTTCCCTTCTTTACCTTTATCCACTCTCCATTGGTCTTGAATTCAGTCTTTTCAAATACAGATGGCAGAATAAACACCACCAACCATAGAACCAACATGCCTACAAAACCTAACCACAATATAAATTTTCTAATTTTCTTCATCATCTTTAGAGTTTATGTTAGAGCCCTTCTCATGAATTTGAGCGCCCCGGGGGTCATGGACATTTTTTATTTTTGTGCACAAAAATAAATATATTTTACGAAATATACAAATTGCACGTCATTATATTTTCCACCGGCAAATTTCAAAATCAGCATTTGATACATTATTAAAATTAATCAGTTGATAATAATTGAATAATTTTTTTGATATTAATATATTTTATATTATTTTTGCGGAATAAAAAAATACTCCAATGATTATATATAAGCCACGCATCGCAGACTCTTTGCTTTCCGACAAACTGGAAGGCATGGGTGCAGTATTAATCGAAGGCTTGAAATGGTGTGGTAAAACTACCACTGCAGAACAAAAAGCAGAAAGCATCTGAGGATATGCCGTCGTGGAATCCGAATCTTCGTTCAAAAATTGCCATTCGCACCTCCGACACAAGATATTTTTCCGACCCATCAATAGCCACAGCTTCCTTAGGGTTAGGACCTTCAGATCTTGTAAACGACTTGGAAACTTTCGGACTGCTTTTTGAGACATTGTGTGCAAGAGATCTGCGGGTCTATGCTGAAGCTCCTGGAGGAACTGTTTATCATTATCGTGATAGCAGCGGACTGGAATGTGATGCGGTCATTCATTTGCGAAATGGATCTTATGGTCTGATAGAAATAAAACTGGGTGGAGACAATGCCATTGAGAATGGAGCTAAAACTCTCGATGCTTTAACAAAAAAAATTGACATCACTCGAATGAGGGCACCAAGTTTCAAAATGGTTCTGACCGCAGTCGGCCCTTATGCATATATTAGACCGGATGGGACATACGTTGTGCCGATCACTACATTAAAAGATTAACCTGATATCTATATAAAAAATGAAAACTCGATTTTTATCAATTTTTGCGGCTTTGAGTCTTGCATCGACGAGCTTTTTGTCGATAGCGGATGGAAAGATTCCTAACGTGAGTTGGGATGCACAAAGTCTGATTATAGATGGCGAAAGGGTAACACCCGTCATGGGAGAGATCCATTACAGCCGTCTTCCGGAAAACGAATGGCGCTCCTCTGTCAGGAAAATGAAAGACGGGGGCGTGACGCTCATCGCCACATACGTATTCTGGAACCATATAGAGCAGAACGAAGGGAAATTCGACTGGAGCGGGCAGCGAAACCTCCGGAAATTCCTTGAAATATGTAAAGAAGAGGGAATGCCTGTAGTGCTCCGCGTCGGACCTTTCTGCCACGGAGAGGCGCGCAACGGCGGAATACCGGACTGGATTTTTGACAACGGAATCAAATCAAGGACTGAGGATCCGGCATTTCTCGACGCAGTGACCAAACTCTACCGTCAGATTTTCACCCAGATTCAGGGACTTCAGTGGAAAGACGGCGGACCGGTGATGGCATGCCAATTTGACAACGAATACCGCGGCCACGGCTCATATCTCATGAAGCTCAAGGGCATCGCCGAGGGAATCGGTTTCGACCTCCCCTTCTATACCCGCACAGGTTGGCCGGAACTTAAGACGCCCGTACCTTACGGCGAGATGATTCCGCTCTACGGAGACTATGCCGATGGATTCTGGGAACGATCTATAGAGCCGACAGCCGGCAACTACTACAAGGCATTCAACTTCAAGCCGTTCAGAAGCAGCACGGCGATTGCTTCCGAACAGCTTAAGGACCAAAAGGAGAAACTGACCGAGGGAGACGAACTATACCCCTACTTCACCTGCGAACTCGGAGGGGGAATGATGGGAGCATACCACCGCCGCCCCTGGATATATCCGAAAGATGCTTACTCACTTGCCGTAGTAAAACTCGGAAGCGGCAGCAACCTGCTTGGCTACTACATGTATCACGGCGGCACTAATCCGGAAAGCGACATCTACCTCAACGAGACACAGCGGACGAAAGCGACCAACTACAATGACCTGCCTGTAAAAAACTACGACTTTCAGGCACCTCTCGGAGAATTCGGGCAACCATATCCTCATTATTATGATCTTCGTAAACTTCACCTCTTTATGAAGGATTACGGCAAAGTGCTCGCTCCGATGGAAGCCACATTCCCGGCGCGTCAGGATATCGGGAAGGGTGATGACTCGCATCTAAGATGGTCTTACAGATCAAATGGCGACAGTGGTTTTGTTTTCATCAACAATTATGAGCGCCTTCAAAACCTTTCAGACAAACATGGAATTCAGTTTGATGTTTGCGGCGTGAAATTTCCCTCAAAGCCAATCACAATTCCGGCCGGAACGACATGTATTTTCCCGGTAAACATCGACGGAATAAGATATGCGACGGCACAGCTCATCGCCAATCGTGACGGCAGGATATATCTGGAGCAGATTCCCGGCATCAACACGGAAATTGCGATTGGGAAAAAAGTTCTCAAAAATCTGAAAGCGTCAGGATTTGAAAAACCTGTATATAAGAATATTTATCTTCTCACCCCCGACCAAGCCTCACATCTGTTTCTTCCGGAAATGAGAAAACCAGCCATTCCTTCCGATATGCCGGTGATTGAAAAGATCAAGGAAGCGGACGCTCCGCGCAAAATCACCATCGGAGTCAATAAGGCTGCAGAAGAACCGGTCGACTCTGATTTTGATGCCGCGGCAGTATATAGTATAACCAATCTTCCCGCCGCAGATAAGAGAACCGACCTGCTACTGCAGATCAACTATCGCGGGGACGTGGCCAGACTCTACTGCGACGGAAAATTGATTGCTGATAATTTCTACAACGGACGCCCGATGCTCTACGGACTTTGGCGACTGCCGGCTGAAGCAGAAACGCTGGAACTTCGGATACTCCCTTTGCAATCCGATATGCCCGTATATTTCCCTGAAGAGGCTGACACCACTCCGGGGGAAGAAGTGGAAACAATAACAATAATTTGCAAACAATGATTATGAAAAAAATAATTATCTTAACTGCACTTCTTAACGCGACTGTCGCATTTGGATCTTCAGTCGACAAAATAGACCTTTCCGGAACATGGCAATTCGGATATGGCGATACGCCTGTATATAATGACAAGATAACATTGCCGGGATCCATGCTCACAAACGGCAAAGGCAATGACGTGGGCACAGAGACTAAATGGACAGGTTCGCTATATGATATGTCATACTATTACAGCGATCTCTACAAACCATATCGTGAACCGGGAAATATCAAATTCCCATTTTTCCTGACTCCTGATAAGGAATATGTGGGAAATGCATATTACAGGAAGACAGTGAAGATTCCGGCGGATTGGAAGAATAAAAGAGTGATCCTCCATCTGGAACGTCCGCATATCGAGACAACCCTCATGGTGAATGGAGAAGTCGCAGGGCATCAGATGTCGCTTTCCACCCCACATGAATTTGATATTTCAAAATATGTCAAAGCAGGCACGGACAATGAAATCGAACTTACTGTCTACAACGGCATTGAGAATGTATGCGTAGGTCAGGATTCCCACAGCGTCACTGACCAGACACAGGGAAACTGGAACGGCATATCGGGAGATATGTATCTTAAGGCTACTCCTGATGACGCATATATCAAGAACATACGTGTTTATCCTGATGTAAAGAACCGTAAAGCTGAGATCAAGGTGATAAAGGGCGGGAATGCAAAGAAAATAAAGAAGATCTCCGCCAAAGTAGTATCAGACGATGGCGCGGATATTTTCAACCTCCACGAATGGACACTAAACGGGGACACTCTGACCTTTACAGTAAACTTCGGCGACAAAATGAAGACTTGGGATGAGTTTAACACTCCCCTCTATAATGTAACCGTAAATTTGGGTAATGACCGGTCTTCCACTTCTTTCGGCATGCGTGATATATCAGTATCAGGCCGAGATATTCTCATCAATGGCAGACCGATGTATGTACGCGGGACTGTGGAGAATTGCTGTTTCCCTTTGACCGGTTATGCTCCGACAGATGAAGAATCATGGGCTCGGGTGTTTGCCAAATGTAAGGAATATGGTATCAACATGATGCGATTCCATAGCTATTGTCCTCCTGAAGCAGCCTTTTCGGCCGCTGATAAAGCAGGAATCTACCTTCAGCCGGAAGGTCCGTCATGGCCAAACCATGGGGTGAAACTCCGCAGCGGCATGGCGATAGACCAATATCTGATTGACGAAGGAAAAGCCATTATCGACACTTATGGCAACCATCCGTCTTTCGTAATGATGGCAGCCGGAAACGAGCCGGCCGGCAATTGGGTGCCTTACACAGATGAATGGGTGGCGATCATGAAAGATCATGACCCTACAAAGATATATTGCGGCGCTTCTGTAGGCGGCGGCTGGGCCTGGGATGGAGGCAGCGAATACCATGTGAAAGGAGGAGGCCGCGGCCTTGAATGGAAAAACCATATGCCGTCGAGCGACGATGATTATTCAAAGGATATAGCCACTCCCCGCAACTTCAAACCGACGGAGGAAAAACCGGTCAACAACTCCCCTATCCTTGCTCACGAGCAAGGACAATGGTGTGCCTTCCCCGACCTTGACGAGACATCGCAATACACCGGACCATATAAGGCAAAGAATTTCGAGATATTCCGCGATCTTCTTGAAAAGAACGGCATGAAGGGAATGGATCGCAAATTTCTTAATTCCAGCGGCAAATTGCAGACACTTTGCTATAAATATGAGATAGAAAGAAATCTCCGAACCCCGGATTATACAGGGTTCCAACTCTTGGCGCTCAATGACTATAGCGGTCAGGGGACTGCTCTTGAAGGAGTGTTGAATGTATTCTGGAAAGAAAAAGGATATGTGGATGGAGAACAATGGCGCGAATTCTGCAGCCCGGTGGTACCTTTGGCAAAGTTTCCGAAATTCGTATTTACTGACACTGATTCAGTAAGCGTTCCGGTAGAAATAATCAATGCTTCGGCCGATGACTTGGGAGAAACAAAGGTATCCTATACAATAACAGATTCTGAAGGAAGAGCGGTCTCTGTCGGCATCTTCGGGAAAACAAGTCTCCCGGTTGGTAAAAACAATCAAGCAGGGAAAGTGGATCTGCCGATTAAGAAAGTATCCGAACCTATGAAATACAAGCTCTCAGTCAACGTAGGCGACAAGGGTCGCAATAGCTGGGAATATTGGGTGTATCCGGAAGAAGCGGTGCTTGACGTGCCTAAAAATGTATTTGTGACAGACACTCTTGATCCTACATGTTTGGAAATACTGGAAAAGGGAGGCAATGTGCTTCTGACTGCAGCGGGAAAGGTTACGCTTGGTAAGGATATCGTACAAAATTATATGCCGGTATTTTGGAACACGAGTTGGTTTAAGATGCGTCCACCTCACACTACGGGGGCATATATAGACACCGAGCACCCGCTCTTCGCCCATGGATTCCCGACCGACGACTGGAGCAACCTCAACTGGTGGGAACTGCTTAACAAGGCTCAGGTGATGAATCTACTTGAACTACCGGCAGAATATCAGTCGCCGATCCAACCTATCGACACGTGGCATCTGAGCCGCAAACTCGGAATGGTGGTGGAGGCAAACGTCCTTAACGGCAAGCTTTTCATGACCACTATGGACATAGACAGCAACCTTGACAAGCGAGTTGTGGCGAAACGAATGCGCAATGCAATTTTAGACTATATGGCAAGCGAGGACTTCAAACCCTCAATCACCCTGACACCGGAGACAGTGGCTGATTTCTTCACAAAAGAGACAGCACCCGTAGAAATGTACACAAACGAAACTCCTGACGAGCTGAAGCCAAAACTGAAATAAAACTGAACAATTCTGTAAGTTACGCGTTTAAAAGAAAAACATTATTCATCCACTAAAAAATACGTAATTATGGACATTCAGCAGATCATCGGCCAACTCAAGGATAAATTCGGAGACAACTTCGACATCGCAAAGGTGACAAGCGCACTCAAAGGTCTTGACCTCAAGAACCTTGATTTCTCAGAAATCGTATCTAAGCTTCACGCATCCGGACTACTCGACAACGTGAATCTCGACAGTCTGAAAGGCAACGTACTTGACGGTCTTAAGGAGAAAGCCGGCGGCATGCTCGGAGGTCTCTTCGGCAAGTAATCACAGGACTTTACCTTATAGACAAACATAACGCCTTCCGACACAGATCGGAAGGCGTTTTTTGGGATATGCAATAATCTACCCTTATCTTTAGGCTTTTCTCTCATAAATCAAAACTTTTTCTTTTTTAACTTCATCTTTTATCCAAGGAAGAAGAGACGTGTCGGAAACAAGATCGACTGTCTTATTCAGCAAATCTTCCAAGTCTGACATTATTGCCGCATACTTAAAAAGTCCGACATTATCATCAAATGAAACAAGTATATCATAATCACTGTCTTCCCTATAGTCGCCTCTTGATCTTGATCCAAAAAGCCATGCCTTGAAAATCGGCTGACTCTCAAATATTTACGAAGACGCATCATGATAGATTCAGAAGATTTTGCAATATCATTAATTTTGTATGTGTTCTGAACGTCCATATACTTTCATTTCATTCTAAAAAATATCACTATGGGTGCCTGTTTGCAAAAGCAACAGAATGACATCATCTTCATGATACTCCCATAAAAGCAACCAATCAGGAGTTATATGACATTCCCAACAATAATCAAACTTAGAAGAAAGACGATGAACATGATGCCTCTTGTGCAATTCCATGCCTTCAACAAGACTGGTTACAACTTCCTTTAATTTGGATTCGTCATAACCTCGTTTAAGACACTTTTTCAACTGCTTATCAAAGTGCTTAGTAGTTTTAAGTTTATATCTCATTTTTTAGCGGCTTCTATCATCTCCTCCACTGACGAGTATTCAGTCAATCGTCCAGCCTTTACGTCATCCATAGCAAGTTCAAAACCTGATTTTTTCTTTTGTGTACGCAATCCCACAACCTCAACACCTGCAATGTTTTTCACAAGAGATTTAATGGCGCGAGCCACAGAAGGACTTTCAATATTTAATATAAGTTGAGTCATACAAATCAAATTTCAAGTTTACTCAGCAAATTTAATGAAATTAAGCATCGAATCCAAATTTTCAAGAAAAAAGTTTCGCAGATAAGGGGAATTTTTATAACTTTGCGGATGCAGACCGACTTGCGGAAGCCCCGGGCCGGGGCAGATGTGGGTGGGAATCTGTAGCGGCGCACCCGACGTGTGTCCATAACTACATATTATAAAAGCGTTTATCCGCGCTGATTCTTGACCATTCGGAATTCTCGCACAATTCATATTCATGTCAAGGATTGAGCAACGATGGATGCCCGTGGTATGTCATACCCTGCTTTTGGCAAGGGGTCTCGCGAGAGATGCCTCCATTAGCACTGTATACATGTAAGCGTGGGCTTCTGCGTTGCCGTCCAACATGAATAGGGCAATGCGAGAAGCCTCAAATGGTAGGACGGCAACAGATACAGACTCCTACGCTTTTTATTTATTCACAACCTAACGCCAACGAGGGGATGACTGCGGCTATGCCAATTATGAAACGATTATTTTTGTTTTCTATCATCAATTGCCTATTTACTTTCTTATCAACTGCGCAAATCGGATATCAAGTGTCGCTGCTTAACAATGCGACAGGTGAGCCGAGGGCTAATGAAAGAGTTAAGGTTACGGTTAAAATCACGGACAGTAAGGATAATGTCGTATGCGAGGAAACGAAGAATGAAACGACAAATGATTTCGGGGTGATATCAATGAATGTAGGAGATAGCGACACATTCTCAAATGCTGATTGGAATAATCTGCCCTTCTACATTGAAGCGTCTGTTGATGGCAGACTGATCGGAAAATCCCAATTGCTTTCTGTCCCGGT
>CAMWJD010000044.1 GCA_947174515.1 uncultured Porphyromonadaceae bacterium | reverse complement strand
CACTGAATATTCTTCAGTTGAAGAGATGATAGAAGCTGCTAAAAAATGAAGTACAAACTTAGGACTACCAAGCATTTACTTCCTCAGACCGGTCCCCATAGTGATATTTTTTAACTTTAGCCAAGTCATACCAACATACGAAAAATAGGGACTCCCGACCGGAAGTCCCCATTTAAAAAATCTCTTATTGTAATCAGTTGCGGAATACGAGCTGGTCGTCTTTGACATCTATCACGATCGGATGCTCTCGGTCAACCTTCTGCGCAAGAATATCCTTTGCAAGCTGATTAAGTACCAGCCGCTGAATAGTTCGCTTCACAGGACGGGCACCGAATTCAGGATCATATCCGTCTTCGGCAAGGAGCTCCATCGCAGGTTTGGTAACATCAAGTTTCACGCCATTAGATTCAAGCATCTTCTGGACGCCGCGCACCTGAATACCGACGATTTCCTCAATCTCTTTCTTGTTGAGAGGAGTAAACATAACGATTTCATCGATACGGTTGAGGAATTCAGGACGAATCTTCATCTTAAGCAAGTCCATGACATCCTTTTTTGTATTGTAGATGATATCCTGACGCTCATCTTCCTTCTTCTCATCAAAACCTTTGAAGTTTTCACGGATGATGGGAGAACCTTCATTAGAAGTCATGATGATGATAGTGTTCTTGAAGTTGATGAAACGTCCCTTGTTATCAGTAAGTCGACCATCATCAAGCACCTGAAGCAGGATATTGAAAACATCCGGATTAGCCTTCTCGATCTCATCAAAAAGCACCACGCTGTAAGGTTTACGGCGAACGGCCTCCGTGAGCTGACCCCCCTCTTCATATCCTACGTATCCCGGAGGCGCTCCGACAAGTCGGCTGACGGAGTGTTTCTCCATATATTCCGACATATCGATACGCGTCATCATATCTTCATCGTCAAACAGATATTCAGCCAATGCCTTGGCAAGCTCAGTCTTACCGACACCGGTAGTGCCTAAGAAGATAAACGAACCGAGAGGACGACGCGGGTCATTAAGCCCGGCACGTGAACGGCGCACTGCTTCGCTGACAGCACGAATAGCATCCTCCTGGCCTACTACCCTCTTGTGAAGTTCCTCTTCAAGATGGAGAAGTTTCTCCTTCTCGCTCTGAGCCATTTTCTTCACCGGGATTCCTGTCCAGCGGCTTACAACCTCAGCAATATCTTCAGCATCCACTTCCTCTTTGATCATGGCACTCTCGCCCTGAAGTTGACGAAGTTTCTCCTGAGTAGCCTCAATTTCATCCTGTTTTTGTTTGATTCTTGAGTATCTGATTTCAGCCACCTTAGCATAGTCGCCTTCACGCTCAGCACGCTCAGCCTCAATGTTAAGTTGCTCGATATCTATCTTGTTTTGCTGTATCTTGTCAATCTCATTCTTCTCTGCCTGCCACTTTGCTTTAAGCGACTTCTGGGTGTCGCGGATATTGGCAAGTTCCTCATCGATTTCTTTCAAACGATATTGATTATCCTCGCGCTTCAGAGCCTCACGTTCTATCTCAAGCTGCTGTATCTTGCGGGTGGCATCATCAAGCGCCTGAGGCATGGAGTCCATTTCAAGCCTGAGCTTTGAAGCGGCCTCATCAATCAGGTCGATTGCCTTGTCAGGGAGGAAACGATCGGTGATGTAACGCACACTAAGCTGGACAGCGGCAATGATAGCCTCATCCATGATACGCACCTTATGGTGGTTTTCATATCTTTCTTTAAGACCACGAAGAATTGAGATGGCAGCGAGCTCATCAGGCTCGTCGACCATAACCTTCTGGAAACGGCGTTCAAGGGCCTTGTCTTTTTCAAAATATTTCTGGAACTCATCAAGTGTGGTAGCACCAATGCTTCGTAGTTCGCCTCGGGCAAGCGCCGGTTTAAGGATATTGGCGGCATCCATGGCACCCTCACCTTTTCCGGCTCCTACAAGAGTGTGGATCTCATCGATGAAGAGGATAATCTCGCCATCGCTCTGAGTCACCTCGTTGACAATAGCTTTCAATCTCTCTTCAAATTCACCTTTATATTTAGCACCGGCTACCAATGCACCCATATCGAGCGAGAAAATCTGCTTGGACTTAAGATTTTCCGGCACATCACCACGTACGATACGCTGTGCAAGACCTTCCGCAATGGCTGTCTTACCGGTACCAGGTTCACCAACGAGCATAGGATTGTTCTTTGTTCTTCTTGAAAGAATCTGAAGCACACGTCTGATTTCTTCATCACGCCCGATCACAGGATCAAGCTTCCCGTTGCGGGCACGGTCGTTGAGGTTGATGGCATATTTGCTAAGAGCCTGATAAGATTCCTCGGCACTCTGACCGGTGACCTTATTACCCTTACGAAGTTCCTTGATGGCTGCATCAAGACCACTTTCAGTCACACCTGCATCCTTGAGGATACGAGAAGCACTACATTTGGTGAGTAATATACCCATCAGCATAGCCTCGACAGAGACATATTCATCACCGTTCTTCTTAGAAAAGTCCTGAGCCTTAAGCATGGCATCATTTGATTCCCTGCTTAACACCACATCAGCGCCACTTACTTTCGGAAGTGACTTGATGTCGGCTTCAATAGCCATATTCACGGCATTGAGGTTGGCTCCAAGCTTCTGGAAGATGAAGTTGACAATAGTCTCACTTTCTGAAATTATCGCTTTAAGGATGTGGACAGGCTCAATCTGCTGCTGGCCTGCCTGCTGCGTATATTCTATCGCTTTTTGAATGACTTCCTGCGATTTAATTGTGAAATTATTGAAGTTCATAAGTATTAAATTTTTGAGTTTTTCTATCGTTTTTTGTGTTTTTCGTAAATATTAACAAATTGCGTGCCAAATCAGTTCACGTCATTATAAAAACATCACGATTTTTTTGAAACGTAACACCGGGCATCTTTAAAATGGAGACTTATAAATGAAAGAAAGCATCCTTGAAGGATGCTTTCTTTCATTTGATTTCGGACACTATGCCGTAAGCGTCGATTTTAACTGTCCGAGTCCCATCAGTAAGTTGATATTCATCATTTACTTGCCTGTCGGCGAAATATAGATTGTCGGTAGACAAATTGTCAGACTTGACAACTTCGGATGCAAGTTCTTTGTCAGAATCTATGCACATACCGATATATTTCGCGCCGATGATCTCGGCTTCTCTTGCGAGGCGGACATTTCTGATGCGACTCTCCGCATCTTTAACACTCCAAAAATTCACTATTACTTCTTTCCCTTTCAATTCCGAGAGCATCATTGATTCTCCCGATACTTTAGTAATGGAAATTTCCGGTGCCTGATTTCCTACCTCAAGCGGAACATTCTTGGTTGAAACAGCTGAAGTCAATCCAATTAAACCTACAGCACAAACAATAAGTCCCGCAGTTTTCAGTTTGATGTTCATAAAACTATTTTTTGGTTAAACTTACCCGAAATGGCATCGCGTCAACGCGGGCCTAACATAACGGGGGGTTTCGATGTTTTCGGCATTAAAACTGCAAATTGCCTCTCAAATAAGAAGATATCTAAAGTCATATCTACAAAATTTGAACCGAAACTTAATAAATTTTGACTTTCGGAATCTCTATTCCTCAATTATCACTTCAATGTGTATAACGTCAAAAAATGTGAATTGTTTTAAAAAATATGTTTTATAACATATTTTTAATAATTTTGAAAAGATCATTACCGGGCAAGCGACATGTTTATAGACACCCCGAAGTTGCTATTGGATGTCGGGAATGCGGTCGATGACACAAGCGGCGTGTTCACTTGATGATCAAAGAAAGCAGCCAATGTTATGCGTTTGCTAAGTACATAACTTGCCATCACGTTGAATGAGAAAGAATTTGTGCCCTGAGTTGCCTGCGTATAAGCAGTCTCTATCCTTCTGATAAGGCTTGAATTGCTTGCGAAGTTTAAGTCAACGTCAATCGACAGATCATTGCTTACACCACCTTGCCTGCTACCTATCTTAATAATCTTGTTGAAGTTTGCGATCTTATATCCTGCTCCAATCGTGATCTGGCGAGATGACGTCTCCACCACCTGACCGGCCTGCGAATTCAAATTCAAGGTCCGGCTGTCAGTATACTGCATGTTTACCTTCAGATCATTTTGCAACGTCGCATTAAAACCAATAAGAGGATTGAATTTTTCCGTAATCGCTACCGACGAAACGTTGAACGGTGACGATGGTATAGGATTCTGTGTAGATTCATCCAATGTGAATCCATAATCTCTCTTCACTGCTATCCAATTTAGATAGGATGTATAGCTACCGGCCGAATAAGTGCAGTTATAGGCATGTTGCACTGTAAAGGACTTAAACCACTTCTTCATATTTCCTAAATTGATGAAGCCGTCATATGTCACTTTCCAGTTGGGAAGCATAGAAGCCAGTCCCGGGAATAGATTCAATGTTGTTTTTCTGACATCAGTTCCGCTATATGCGGCAATGAATGCCGGAATCAAGACATCGCTTGAAGTTCGGCTTACGCTTCCGACTTCGGGATTATATACTGTTCCGCCCAGAGGATTACCTTCAAGGAATCCGGATGAAGGATATCTCATGTCACTATACATCGCCTCATACCTTTCAGCCACGATCGGAATATTGCTGAGGAAAGTATTGAACGCCGCTGAATTATATCCATCCGCCGCCTTATACGATTTCAAAGCAGTCCGAAGAGCCACATGAGTTCGCGTATAGCTTCCGGTGCGCGAAGTGGGCATTCCGCTATACATGAATTGTATCTGATTGGTGCGATTATCCGTCAGATTCTCAGTCAGAGTTATCTTAAGTCCCCTTATCGGTTCAAGAGTGAATTCAAAACTAAACTCCTGACCTTTATTCCATATAGCGGGTGAGGTATTCTGTCCGTCAGTCAGCAGCCATCCCCTCTCAAGAGCTTTCTCAACATAGGTTTCGTCATAGAATCCGAACGCGAAGTCAAGGCCCGGAGCCATAGAGCCATAGGCTGTGGACTGACCGAAAACATCGCCGACATTAGGACTGAACAATGGCATATTGAGAGAATGACTCTGTCTCCATCTCATTGAAATGCTTCTTGGAGCCATCAAAAGCCTCAAGCCATGTTCTAAAAATTCCTTGCCAAGATTCTTCTTATCATCTTTCAATTTCTCCCGCGCCACAAGTTTTATGATCAGGGAGTCTTTATTAAGAATTTCTATACTGTTTTCATCTATTGCCTTCGTCTTCAAATCATAACGTTTTCCATTAAGTGTAGCGGAAAGAGCCACATCTTTTGTCTTGAGATTATGCTTGAATACAGTAGTGCTGTCTGCTGAAAGCCGAATTGTTTTCTCTACTTTCTTTGCTTTAGAATTTGATTTCGCTGAAGCACCGTTCTTTCCGACGCCCTTTCTATTGATATTCGGCTTTGCTGAGAATCTCTGATTAATTGCCTTAAGATATTTGCTATGATTATAGAGAGTCTCGAAATTCAAGCGACCGTCAACATTCCATGTAGCTTGATTTCTGATGGTATTACCCATATCGACATCCTGAATCATTGTACCCCTATCCCACTGATATGTAGAAGTATAATTGACATTCGCAGTGAGGTAATCAAGGAATGGAATCTTATTGAACGGGGCTTTGTAGCTGCCCGTAAAAGTCTGATTATAGTTCCACGGAGTACCTAACCCTCTAATCGAGTTCAACACGGTGTCTTTCCAATCTTTATATTTATCCGGAAACAGGCGTTTATTGACCGCTCCAATAGTTTCCTCTATCCTTGCTGTAGTGTTGCTTTGGAAAGAAAAAGTCAGTGATTGAAGCAGATTCCAATTAAGAGACAGCTGTCTGTCCCATAAGAAATTTTTGCTAACCTGCACAGGCAACTGCATATCGACATCCACTTCCGAACGAGTCTGCTGCTCATAATAGTGACGTGACATACTGGTGAAGAATGTCAGGTTATTAAAGAGCCAGTTGATCTGCCATTCTTTCAAGAATTTATGAAACTTAGATTTTCCATCAAGTTTAGAGAACGGCTTATAGGGCTTGAAATAAGGAGAATAGGAATATTGGAAAGAACCACGATAATCCGAGGTGTTTTCATACTCAGTCGTAGGATCCATATTTCGCTGCTTGTTGAAGTTGAATGCAATGGTGAAGTTAGCCGGATCCCAGGGCATTGCATTCTTGGAGGTGACATTGAATCTGAGATTCGACAGCGAGAATGACTCAGTTGTCTTTTTGGTGACGGCAAATCCTTTAATCGAATCTTTTTCAGCCTTTGTAGTGGCAGCCGCAAGAGCATCCTTGAGCAGAATATCCTGGTCAAGCGGATTATATTTTGGAGTTGATGTTTCACTGCTCCGTGCATAATATACAGGAGCTGATAATTTTAATTTTTCAGGAATTAATTTTCCTACATTTCCTTGTATCGAGAAGTTATATTGGTCATAGTTGTCAAGCCTACGCGAGGATAAACCCTGGTCAACGCTTCCGAACCCTGCGGTCTCTTTATGCATTGCGAAATTGATCGTGGCCACATCCGAAATAGCAAGATTGGCATTGACTTTTGCCGCCCAGCCGCCATCCTGATTGAAGTCTGTCACTTTCAATTCATTGACCCATATGGTACCATCCTTAACAGTGTTAGATTTATTTCGGACTCCGATGAGCATCGTGCGCACGTCGCTCAAAGAAGGGTTGCCGAGCACCGACACGGTGTTTCCGGCATTATCGGGATCTCTCCTTGAGTAGAGTTTAATGTATCCGACACCTTCTTCTCCTGCCGACATAGCATGGTTTCTCTCCACCTTGGTAGAAGTGAAAAGTTCAAAAGGAAGGTCAAGGAAGTTATTCTGTGGCCATACCAGCCATCTGTCAGCCGACGACATATTATTGTAGACACCGGGAGCGGTCACACTAAGGGGAATCTCATATTCATAATAATTGTTCTTTACGTCAGACCCGATTCTCACAAATATTGCCAAATCTCCATCCTTGAGATTTGTGCGGTCGTCGACATCCGCTTCAGCATGCACCCACATCTGAAGACGCTTGTAAATTCGAAGGTCAAGCTGCGTATTCTTATATATACCGCGGGCATCTCCGGGCTGAATACCGGATAGCTTAAGCTGCAGAGATTGCTCGTTAAGTTGTGTGGCTGACGCACTGCTTGAGTCTTGTATTCGCGTCACTCCGGGAGGCAATATATAATTTACAGGAGTACGTTTTGAATTTTCTTCAATATTGACCACGCTCATATCAAGTTCACCTTCAGCCGGAGAGTCATTGCGGGAATTGAGATTAAATTTGTAGTCTCTCCATTCTCCTCTCACCAATTCAAGAGAACCAAAGCGCAAGTGAGTGGTCTCGGAAAAGCCGGTCATAAAGATTCTGGCAAACCGTATAGTAGAGAAATCGCTAATACCGCCCACAACCTTTTCAGGGCTCGTCAAAGGGATTTTAAACTGATACCACACAGCTGGTTTCTGCCCTTGAACAGTGGGGACCATAGTTTCCTGACGGTCGGTCACGAAGTTTTTACCGACCACGAGGTCTTCCGGACGTATCGAAACACGATACTGGAAATAGCGTTCATACTCATTAAGTGTATTGTCTTGATTTATATCCTCTACATCCGGGACAGCCCTGCTTGACTGATATTGGGGATTCGGACTCTGATCAGGAGATAGCGAGTTGCCTTCCACTCCATTATAATGTTTGTATCGGTCAAGAATTGACGTATGGTTGGCATCATAATAATCAGAACGGAAGAAATGATAGTTGTCGCCAGCCGGGTCGTTGAAAACAGACATCGGATCATCCTGCATCTTCGCTATCGTTTCACCCGGCAATTTATTACGAAGTTTATCCACAAAATCAGCATATGTAGGGAACGAGAACTCCTCTTCAGTAGGTATGCCGTCAAAACCTACGTCTTGAAGCAGTCTTGCATCAGGGGCATTCTCAAAGGCGTATGTCAGTGAGTTCTGTTTTGATACTTTACCCCATACGGTCTCTTCGATAAACTCATCGTTGCCATCGACAGGAAGACCATTCTCATAACTCTTCATGCCATCTTTGAGGATATCTTCAGAAATTTCTCCAAAATTGAAATAGAGATCGCCACCGGGGTTTGCAGGAGCATCTTCATCCAGAAATGGATCAAGAAGCCAGAATTGAATATACTCCACGTTGGAGGTTTCAAAGTTGGAATTCTCAATCTTTCTCATGATGCCACCCCAACGTTTTTCCGGATTAAGGAGCAGTCCGTCGGAGTCAATATTTTCAGCATCTACATTGTAGGGACCTCTTTCTTTCGGATAAAACGACAGATTAAGGGTCTGAATATAGTTGGCGTCTCCATAGTTTGTGTCGCGACCCGGATAAATTTCCCTTACTTTCACTTCCCTTACATAAGGATTCGAAAGTTGCTGGAGGTCACTTTTGAGATAGCCCGGAAGCATGGAACTGTTTTTCTGAGTGAAGATGCGGTCGATATAGTTCCAAGCCAGAAGAGCTCGGTTCTTGCCATATTCAGGGTTGTTGCTTAGCGAGGCTTCCGGGAATAAAGCATCTGCTGAATTGTCTTGCGGTGTGGAAGCAAGCACCCAACTATAAGGATTCCTTAAGTCTACGCCCGTCTGAGAAGTCTCAAAATCATCTACATACGAACTGCCTTGGTTGGTGCCGGTCTTCTGTTTAGAAGGCACCAGCTGCGCATATTCAGCAGTCATATTAAATGATGAAGGAGCTGTAGCATTGATAGTGGGCACTTTATTTATAAGGTTGGTAAGCCACATAAACTGCTTGTTGTAGCTTAAATTGAAACCAAACATCGTATTGTTGATGATTTCTTCTCCAATGCCCACTTTTTCAGTCAACGATTTTTCACCAAAATGCAGGAATGTACCCCCTATCGTCAAGTCTTTATTAAACCTATATTGAGCGTCCAGACCCATCAATGTCTTTCTCTGCATAGAAAACATCGATTGGTTTTCAAGTGTCACGCTGACATTGGTTCCGGAGTCAATGATGCTTTGATTGGTGATCGTGACGATACCCATTGAGTAGTCGACCGTGTAATCACTGTTTTCAGTCAAAACAGCACCTCCGGCAGTGACGACAACCGAACCTCTCGGCACATTCATGGCACCAAGATTAATCTGGCTGCCGCGCCCTGAGGTGTATTCACCATACATGGTGAATTTGTTCTTGTCGGCAAATTGTTTTGCAACCACAAGAGTGGAGTCATAAAGCTCCTGATATACGTACCGGTCAGCAAGAGCATCATTTCCTATCTGCTTACGCAAATTAGAGCCAAATGGTTCGGCTACGGGGAAAATAACCTTTCCGTTTGACGTCTGGATAGTGTAACCCTCTATAAAGTCGAATATTCCATCACTCACTGATTCTCCATTTGAATCGATTCGGTCAAGTCCCATGACCTGAATCAATGGCTTATTTGATATTGAGCCAACCGGCAAATAGGGAATCTCGATACCTGTTGAGTCACTGAGGAATTTCACATTGAATTTGAAATTATTCTTCTGTATCTGATAGGCTCCCAAGCTGTAAATATTCTTCATCATCAGCTGCCACATCGGAAGTTTCGGAGTGACAGTGGTACCCCTGAGCATTTTCAAGTATAACGCAGATTCCGTAGAAGGAACATCACCGGAAAATTCTCCAACCTGATACACCTTTCCATTATAAGTGTACTCATATGCCACTGCAAGAACTTCATCGGTGTTCAAAGCCTGCTTCAGCGAAATGTAGCCCAATGCGGAATTTAAAGTATATTCGCTTGAATTCAGCAATCGAGCGCTTTCAACCTTTTCAAAGTCTTTTCCACCCTCTATGCCATATGCATTCAAAGGTTTGAGCACTTCTGTAACTTGATTTATGTTTCTTGCACCCGGATACTCCGTTTTTATCTTCTGAAGCAAGTTATTGCTTGAGTTGGATGGCACCGGAATTGCGTAATCAGGTGTCCAGTAATCAGTAGCGAGTCGGGTATTTTCACCTAAGTCCATGAAAGCCACAAAGTTTCTACTTTCGTCAAACTTTTGTGTCTTATTAGTGATCCAGACTTCAATTCGGGTAATGTTGATGCCGGAAGATACGTAAGGCAATTTTGAACAAAACTCATCATAGTGCATATAGAAGTATTGTCCGAGGAAGAAATGCCTGTTGGCATCGTAATCGGCGGCACTAATAGCAAAATTAGTGGATTGCACCCCACCTTTTGTGGAAATTGATTTCGATTCCGAGTTCTGTTGCGACAACAGACCGGTCAATGTCAATTTACCGAACTGCAGCTTAGCCTTGGCTCCGAAAAGAGCGGTTCCTCCTCTAATCAAGCTGCTTCCGGTGGTCATGCTTACATTTCCGGCTTCAATATTCTTTATAATCTCATCTTCTTTCCCCTCATATTGAAGTTTGAGTTTCTGAGAGTCAAAACTGAAGGTCGCATCTGTGTTATAGTTCATATTGAACTTCATCTTGTCGCCTACGGATGCGTTGATAGTGGCCTGAATCTTCTGATTAAAGTCAAAATAAGTTTTTCTCCTTGATTTGAGAGAGAGTGAGGGATTGTCGGTTTTATTACTTTTAACTCCGGCAGAAATCTGTATCGATCCCTGAGTAGTGAGGCGCACTCCACCCGGGCCGAAAACCTTTTCGAGTGGTCCGAGCGCAAAATTCATATCAAGGATATTGAATGCTTCTTTTCCCTTCTGTTCAAAATTTGAAGTATTCTGGCTTTTGAAGTAGTCATACATCTCCTGACGATTCACCATGTCATTATAATCGTCGGCACTCATCAAAAAAGGAGTTATGAGATCCTTTTCTCCAAGCTTTGTGTGAAGCACATACATACCGGCTTCCGGATCATATACGGCATGAGTAGTGATATTCTTGGGATCTCTAAGATCGGCAGGATATTCCATCCCAATATAATCTTCGGCTTCAATCGGCACAGTCGGCTTAACTGGAAAAATGGTCTTCACCGAGTCCCCTCCTGTGATGTTAGTATCCGGCACGGGTGCCGGAGGTGGTGGCGCGAGGGTGGTTTTTGTGTATTGGGAAAAAGACACAAAAGAAATTGCCAACACTATAACAAGCGCTGCCAAATTCCGAACCTTAGATATTTTATTGCTGCGTATCTTCAAGTTGCTGTCGTTCTTTTTTCCTTGCACGCCACCAACTCTGCCAATACATCAAAGCATAGTCAATGCGAGCTTGATAGCTTTTTCAGTAGAGAGCGACGGGTCTTCAGAGAAGAGTTTCTTAAGCGCAGTGCGGCTTGCCATCGGTGTGAATCCAAGCATGGTAAGCGCGGCAACGGCATCATCAAACGCCTCCCCAACCGCGGGCGTACTTGAAAGTAACGAAATATCAGTAGCTTTTATTTTATCCTTGAGGTCTACAATTATTCTCTGCGCTGTCTTTCCGCCTATTCCTTTGACACTTTTCAATGCCGCGGGCTTGTCATTGGCAATGGCATCTATCAACTGATCATCTGTCATAGAAGACAATATGAGTCTTGCCGTATTGGGACCGACCCCACTGACTCCGATAAGCTGACGAAAGAGTTCGCGGGTCTGTTTCGCCATGAATCCATATAATTCATGAGAATCTTCACGGATTATCTCATGAACGAATAGTTTTACGTTTTGAAGCTGTTGAAGCTTAGTATAGTCAAACAATGTGATGTTGATGCCATATCCGATGCCCCCACATTCAAGAATTGCCATCGTGGGCTCCAACTCACCTATCATTCCATTTATATATTCAATCATATGTAGCTTACTAAAATTAAAGGATATATAAAAACAATGCAGCCTGATATAATAACTGCAACTAATCTTGGCGCTATTTTTTCATTGCAAAGTTAGCAATTTTTTGCTAACTTTGCAATATGAATCAAAGTTTCAACTCGCAATTGCTCGATAACGCTGTCTCCGAATTAGGGAAGCTGCCGGGAATAGGACGCAAGACCGCTCTCAGGCTGGCTCTTCATCTGCTCAGGCAAGATGAAGCAATCGCACTCGCACTCGGAGAATCGATCATAAACATGAGGAAAAACATCCGATATTGCCGAGTTTGCCATAACATCTCGGAAACAGACACCTGCGAGATTTGCGCTGACAAATCTCGCGACTCTTCTACTATATGCGTAGTGGAAAATATCAAGGATCTCCTTACTATAGAGTCTACCCACGAGCATAGGGGTCTTTATCATGTGCTCGGAGGTTTAATTTCTCCACTCGACGGCATCTCCCCCTCTGATATTGAAATCCAGTCACTCATAGAGAGAGTTTCGAAAGGAGGGATTTCGGAAGTAATTCTTGCTCTCAGCCCCACGATGGAAGGAGACACGACAAATTTCTATATCTCTAAGAAATTAGCTCCTTACGATGTGGAGATCACAATACTTGCCCGCGGCGTCAGCATCGGCAACGATCTGGAATATACCGATGAAGTGACACTGGCACGTTCGATCATAAACCGAGTACCCTACAAATAATTTATCCAGCACACAATATTATATATTAATTTCCATTAGATACTTATATACAAAAATGCTTACGATAAGAGCATTAGAGCCACAAGATGCCGATATGATGTACCTGGCGGAAAATGACATTTCAGCCTGGGAATATTCCGATTATCTTGCTCCTCTCAGCAAAGAGATGCTTACTCAATATGCATTGACTTATGATGCCGACCCTTTTCGTGCCGGACAACTGCGTCTCATAGCTGACTTGGATGGCACACCCGTCGGAATACTTGATCTCTTCGACATTTCCGCGCGACATCTGCGAGCTGAAACAGGAATTTTTATCCTACCCGATTTCAGAGGGAAAGGATTAGCGACCGAATCTTTGCAACTCGTAAAAAAATATGCGTTTACCCGTTTGGGATTGCATCAACTGACAGCCACTGTAGGGAAACGGAATGAGCCGGCCCTAAAATGTTTCAAAAATGCCGGTTTCAACATTACCGGTTCGCGACCGGACTGGCTGCGCAAGCCCTCGGGCTATGAAGAAGCCATTATTCTATCCTCCATTCTAACCGACTAACCTTTTTAACTCCTTCATCCATTATGATAGCGGCTATATTATCAATCTTCATCCTCGGCTATATCCTTATAGCTTCAGAACACGTGATCCACATCAACAAGGCTGTATTTGCGCTAATAATGTGCGCCTTACTATGGACTGTATATGCCATGGGAAGCCACGATCCCGCAATATCATCCGAACTTATTGAAGCTCTTGGTGACACTTGCGAAATCGTTGTGTTTCTCATCGGAGCCATGACAATAGTAGAACTCATCGACCGCTATGGCGGATTCCGTATTATAGTCGACAGGATTCATGCCAACAATAAGAAAAAGTTAATGTGGATTCTTGCTTTATTTGCATTTTTCCTCTCAAGTGTACTCGACAACATGACCACAACCATCATCATGGTCATGATGCTTCGGCGTATGCTTCACGATGAGAAAGAACGTTGGCTATACTCCTGCATAATAGTACTGTCGGCTAATGCCGGAGGAGCCTGGTCACCTATCGGCGACATCACGACAATAATGCTTTGGATGAAAAACTATGTCTCCTCTGTAGACCTGATTGTCAATCTTCTGGTCCCCTCCCTTGTATCTGTAGTCATTCCGGTGTTCCTGGCGACCCTGATGATACCTAAAGTACCTGTCGAGCCACTTAACAGTCAGGACGAGAGAATAGGTTATGAACTTTACGAAGAACATCGCAACCTCTCCATACTCATATTGATCTGCGGTATTGCCGGACTTCTTTTCGTGCCTATATTCAAGACCATAACCCATCTGCCTCCCTATATGGGAATCCTGCTTTCACTGGGTATCCTTTGGTTGCTCACCGAACTGCTTGTGCGTTATTATCACCTCGACGGCAAGATTGAAGGACGCGTTTCGCAAGTGATCAAACGCATCGATATGTCGACCATTCTATTTTTCTTAGGAATCCTTATGGCAGTCGGAGCACTTAGCCAGGCCGGCATATTGAGCACTTTGGCCGCATGGCTCAACGAAACATACCACGATGTATATGTGATTAATGGCATAATCGGTGTTCTCTCATCAATAGTCGACAACGTTCCACTTGTCGCCGCTTGCATGGAAATGTATCCGGTAGCCAATGACGCCATGATCGCAGCATCTGCCGATCCCTCTTACACTGCCCTATTTGTGGAAGACGGATTATTCTGGCATCTACTGACATTCTGTGCAGGTGTAGGAGGCAGTCTGCTGATAATAGGATCTGCCGCCGGTGTAGTGGCAATGGGTATTGAAAAAATACCCTTCATGTGGTATTTCAAACGAATTACCGGTCTTGCTATCATAGGTTACGTGGCAGGAATCGCCACCATCTGGATAGAGTCTCTTATCCTCAGTTTCTAAATTAGGCCCCTTCGGGGGTCTAACTTTTTAATATCGGTAACACAGTCGGGCAATTCCTCCATATAATGCGTCACAAATATCAATGACGCCCCATTCCTTTGTGATAATTCGGATATTATCTTCTTAATACGTCTCTTATTATCCCTGTCAAGCCCATGCAATGGCTCATCAAGCACAAGAAGTTCAGGCTGCTTTGCAATTGCCCTTAAAAGCATCACGATCCGCTGCTCTCCTGACGATAATTCCGAGAATTTCCTATTGCAAAGATGATGTATATGCAAAATTTTCATCCAAATGTCGGCTGTCTCCTCTTCTTGCGCTGAAGATTTTATATAGCGACAAAGGGAATTGCGCATGCCTTGAATGATAATTTCCTTTACAGTGTCATTTGATGTGAAATATAACTGCATTTCAGGGCAAACATACCCTATGGCATCCTTTATTTCCCAGATACTCTCACCCGATCCGCGTCTTCTATCAAACAAGATGATATCATTTGCATATCCTTGTGGATTATCAGCACATACCATGCTCAGAAGCAAAGACTTGCCGGAGCCATTGGGGCCTTGCAATGCCCAACGCTCTCCGCAGCGGACTGTCCAATTAAGTTTATCAAAAATTATCTTGTCTCCATATCTTGCATGACCATCTTTTATAGAAAAGACGACATCGCAATTTTCATACATCAGGGGCTTAGATCTCACAGGAAGCGATATCTCCTCGTTCTCAAGGGCCTCATCTGTGATACGCGCTGAATAGTGCTCATGATAAGCTTCAGCAGAAATAGGATAGCCTATACTACACTCCTCGATCTCTATGACACTATCCACATAGTCAGGCACATCACCGTGATCGCATAAAAGGAACGCCACAGACACCCCGTTATCACTAAGATGCATCATTGCCTCATCAAAATCCGAACGGGACTTTGCATCCAGACCAATATAGGGATTATCCAAAATCAAAAGATCAGGACTGTCACAAAGAGCATTGATGATCAAAAGTTTCCTCAGCTCGCCACTTGAAAGATAATTGATTTTCTTCGTTTCAATATCATGCAGACGAAATGTATCAGAATATTTTTGCCATTTCGGCAACTCAAGCTTACCTTTGAAAATATCTCCGACTGAAGGCACATAATCATTGGCGGTGGCCTCCATACGCTGCTGAAATGATTGCACATCTATTCCGGTAAAAGAATGGATATCAGTAAAAGTGAGCATTTTAATACGGGAAATATCATCTCTGAATTTCAACCGATTTCCATAGGCATATCGTCCTTTGGCAATGATTGTCGCCAAAGTGGATTTTCCACTTCCATTCTTCCCAACTATAGCTGTGACACCTTGACAAATTCCGCTTTTTGCCGAATTGTCGAGAACAATACGTCCATATCCCAATTTCTCACTCTCGAACCCCACAATAAACTCCCGACTTTCACACATAACTTATAATATTTCCATTAAATCTAAGTAGCTCACAGAAATTAAACGATAATGTAATTCAAGCAGCTTGAAAAGATC
>CAMWJD010000043.1 GCA_947174515.1 uncultured Porphyromonadaceae bacterium | reverse complement strand
TTTTATTGCTGTCCGATAAAAAATTTTAATTAGCTGCTTAGTAATTATTCCTTTTTATATACTTTGACTTGCTCAATGCGGGTAGTCGACATGCCGGTCACCGTAAAGCTCAATCCTCCGATATCGAAAGAATCGCCCTCAACCGGGAGGGCCTCAGTAAAGTGCAAAATATATCCTGCTATGGTATTATAATCTTCCGACTCCTTCAGGTCTAATCCAAATGCTTCATTGACGGCCGCGATTTCCGCCCTGCCGGAGATCTCATACCCGCCATCGGGCAATTTCCTGAATAGCTGCTTCTGACGGTCATGCTCATCTTCTATCTCTCCGAAAATCTCCTCAACCAAGTCTTCAAGTGTAGCGAGTCCTGATGTGCCCCCAAACTCATCAATCACGATACAGAGTGATTTCTTCTCTGCTATCATCCTTCGCATCATCTTGTTAGCAAGCATCGTCTCAGGAGTGAAAATCACGGGGTTAATATGTTCCCTCCAATCCGAATCTATGTTGAAAAGCTCTGAGATGTGGATGTATCCGACCACATCGTCAATATCTTCATTATATACCACTATCTTGGAAAGTCCTGTCCGGGAGAATAACGACATCAAATCTTCACGCGTGGCCTTATCTTTTTCCACTGCCACTATCTCATTGCGTGGCCGCATACATTCTGAAATGGTAGTATCTTTAAAGTCGACAGCATTTCTGAAGATCTTGACTTCATTTTCAACCTCCACCTTAGCCCGCTGAGTTGATTGCAGCTGCTCTTCCAGATAGTCGTCAAGCTGATCCATAGTGATCAGCCGGGCATCAACTTTATTTTCCTTAATACCCAAAAGCCCCATCATAGCCTTAGTTATCAAAGAAATAAACTTTGAGACAGGATACAACATGATGTAGATTACATAAAGGGGAAGCGCGAACATCCTCATCATGAAATTAGGATTGATACGGAAAGTAGCCTTGGGGATAAACTCTCCGCACAGGAGTATGACCGAGGTCGAAAATACAGTATTGGAAATGAGCACCAAGGCTTCCGAATCTCCAAACCAGCTTATAAGAATAGGATTGATCAGCGCCGACAATGTGATGCCATATATGACGAGCACCACATTATTGCCCACCAATAAAGAAGAAATGAACATATCCTCATTACGGCTGAAGCCGGAAATGATGCGGTCGATCACTCCACCCCGGGAGCCGTCGATCTGCATACGTATCTTATTAGACTGCACATACGCTATTTCCATCCCTGAAAAAAATGCAGAGAAGATCACTGCCAGGATCGTTAATATCAATGCTGTTACCGACATGTCAATTTCTCTTTAAGTCTTCATCGACCGGGAAGATACCGGTCGGTCGCCGTATCGTGTATTTAGTAAGTTGGTCGTTGCTTTCAAATCCATGACCCTCCAGCATACGATCGGGAGTCTCTATATGTATAAACGAATCGCTGAATAGGCGGTTGCGCCTTTGATCCCAGAATAATTGCTGCGTCTGAAACAATTCCCCCGGTTCTTTCTTCAATTCTACATTGCCGTCAAGTCTCCAAAGATTCTGCAACCGGAAAAACCTGGCACTGTCAGCCGCCACCGATGCAATCACTCTAAACTTTCTATCGTATTTCTGAAGATATATCCCTTTGGGAAAATTCCAATAGGGAGTATCGACCTCATCATACACATTCCAAAGCGGTGATACTATTTTATATTGCGTGATACCTGAATCTGAAATCAGTGTCGACACATTCACCGTCGACATAGTAGGCATCTTCGCAGGGTCGATCCTCTTGGCAACTTCAAGCTTGCCATCTTCCTTGCACCCTGACAAATTGGCTGCCATCGCGATAACTACCGCGACAGCC
The DNA here is from genome assembly GCA_947174515.1 of uncultured Porphyromonadaceae bacterium. GTDB lineage: Bacteria > Bacteroidota > Bacteroidia > Bacteroidales > Muribaculaceae > Lepagella. The sequence goes on along the minus strand of CAMWJD010000043.1, from coordinate 14,368 downwards.
AACCCAGAAAAACGCCCGATTCTAAATTCAAAATTCAAAATCTTCAATTCTAAATTCTAAATTATCAGTTTATTCTCCTCTTAAAGAACCACACTTCGTTAAAGTTGACGCCGACCATAATATTGAAGTAGTTCTCAGAAAGCATATTCACAGGCGACGTCTTCCTATGCCGCCATTCGAGTCCGAAGTTTATCATGGTCTTTCCATGAGGCGCCATAAATGCGGTGCCCAATGAGACTCCGTATTCTTTCATCTGATTGCCATCTATATTGAGATAGTCGCTTGTATAAAAGCCACCTAACCTAAACGGCATTCTCTCCAGATAATTTCCTCTGATATTGTGAGTGTACTCACCTCCGATCGCAAGCTTGCATCTGTCGCTGAAATTCATTCCCTTAAAAGCCACAATTCCATTCTTGTCATCCAATGAAGGGAACGGGGCTTTCGACCATTGCTGCCACGTGAAGTCGGCTTCCACCACTATCCTATGCACTTTTTCATGAGTATATGCAAGACCTACACCAACAGTGTTAGGAGAAAAATATTTACCTTTCAATGTGCCCGTCGCCACTGTGTCAGGGGCACTGTCTGACGTCAGATCCTGGAGAGTCAGCCATGTGTTGCCGTGAAATGATTTTTTAGGAGAGTATGTGGCTCCAATAGTGAGCGAATTAAATTTATTAAGGGGCTGCCTATACTGGATTCCGGCCACTACATTCCAATCGCGAATCTGCATTATATGCTCATATAAAGATTGGCTGCCTCCTTCCGGATTGACATACACATCATTTTGCACAGTCCCGAAATCATACGACACATTCACGCCTATTGAGAATCCTCCAATCTTTCCTGAAAGTCCGGCGTAAGCCTCGGTTATTCCTCCGGTTCCTTGATTCTCCCTTGCACCATACTTTATCTCATCGCCGAATGAATAGCCTACTTGAGAAACAGGAACCATTCCGACAGACATTCCCATGAATTTTGACAATGGAAATTCCATAGTCACATAATCAAGGCCCCCTCCGAAGCCATGGTCGGAGGCATTATTGTCTTTGCTCCAACGCATGTTCATGTTGGCTCCCATATCCCACAGGAAAGTCAGTGAGTCGATTGAGGCATACGAGGCCGGATTCATCACATTGATCTGGCGTCCGGACTGCATCGCGTAGCCAACACCTCCCATCTGCCGCTGCATCGATGTGGCCCGATCTCCAATAATTCCATACCCATACATCGAAAATGGAGTATTGACATCAGCAGAAGCCGACATTATAGTAGAAAATATCGCAATTACAGCGCAGAATGATTTGATTTTATTCATTGTAGTTATAAATATAATGCAGACCAAGTGCCATTAAATCAGGAACGTAATCTACCGGTATGTCTGAATTTATACACTCTTTCAGAATTAGGGCATCCCCGCCTGTGAGAAGGAGACGCTTGCATCTGAATGTTTTCTGATATTGTCTGAATGTCTCAGTAATTTCATATGCCAGCCCGAGAACCACGCCTGATCTTATACATGTCTCGGTAGAATCACCGACTATCGGGAGCCGCCCGCCCGCTTCTATAAACGGAAGCGCGGATGTGCGGGAATGTAAGGCCTCAAAGCGCAGACGAAGCCCGGCAGTGATCCGGCCTCCAAGAAAAGTATGATTACCGTCGACGACATCAAGAGTCACGGCAGTGCCGGCATCCACGACAGCCAAAGCCGCCCCTTCATATATCGATGCGGCTCCGGCAGCCAACACGACACGGTCAAGTCCGAGAGTGTCCGGAGTTGCATAATCAATACCGATGGGCAATTTCGTGGAGCGTGACAGAATCAAGAGATTGCCATCTAATGAAAGGCGCAGCGATTCCACAAACCGAGGGTCGATCTTTCCTACAGAACAGAATGCTCCGCAATCGGGATTCCATCGTTCCACCACTGTGAAGATATCCTCCACGGCATCGGGCACAAACCGATCAGCCTCCTTAAGCTCACCATCCACAAAGAGAGTGAGCTTGAGCATGCTATTGCCTTGATCTACCGCAAGAAATCTTTTCTGACCCATCATTTATCGTTTTGCTTCTTCATCTGATAAGCTATCATCCAGCTCGCAATTATCTGCAATGCCGCACCTGCCATGGTGAAAGCCACCGTCTGGCGCATCACAGCCAATGGCCCTGAAAAGAAGCCTGAATAATATTGAAGTTTATAAAACCAGAATGAAGCTCCTATGATAAAACACATCCCGGCCCAAAATTCAAGTCTCCGAAGTCTCCTTAACCGGAGCGAATCTCCGGGTGCGTTAACATTGACTACACGTGCCACTGTATATATCAAAGCGCCAGCGGAATAAACCCACTTGGCCCATGATATCGGATTTCCCAAGATGCTGCCGAAAAAAGGTGCCATCATAGCGCAAAGCACAAGCAACAACCCGGCTGAGGCTGCGAGTTCTACGATTTTACGCTTTTTCTCAAGCGACATTCCATATTTATCCCCGGTTTCTTTCCCTCTTTCCATATATCTGTTATTTTCCGGATGGGACCAAGACAAAGACATCCTCAGTGGGCCGCTTCATATGATATTGCTCCCGCGCTATGTATTCCAAGGCATCATCCCCCCGCTCTATCGCAAGTCTTTGACTTCTATAATAAGCAGCGGAATCATTATTTTCCTTTATTGCCTTCTTAAGCCTCAATATCTCTTTTTCATAAACCATGCTCTGAGTAAACGACGCATCTTCATTGAGCAACAAAAGCCCAATGAAGAACACACCTATCAACAATAGCGGTATGTTGGCGCATCTTTTAAACCAGTATGTTGCTTTTCTTGAAAAACTGCTCATTTTCTACATTCTTAATTTTTGTCCCCTGATACACGATCCCCATTTAGGTCTCATCTCATAAAAATTGAATTATGAAATGCAAAATTAATCAAATAAATGCGAAAAAACTAAATAAGAATCAAAAAAAATGTGAATATGCGTCAAATTTAAGAGTCCGACTCAATAATTTGAGCATCATTCTCCTTCCCCCAATAAATCAGGTCTCAGTCGTTTTGTCCGCTCCAAAGCCTGGTCAAGACGCCACTGCAATATTTTTGCCTCATGACCGCTCAGCAGGATTTCGGGCACTTTCCATCCGTTGTATTCGGCCGGCCGGGTATAAACCGGGGGAGCGAGAAGATTATCCTGAAATGAATCTGACAATGCCGACTGCTCATCGCCAATCGCTCCCGGAATCAATCTCACAACAGAATCCACCACACAAGCGGCCGGCAATTCCCCACCTGTCAGGACATAATCGCCTATCGATATTTCCTTTGTCACCAGATGCTCCCTTATCCTATAATCCACTCCTTTATAGTGACCACACAGGATGATGATATTCTCCAGCATCGACAAAGAATTGGCCATCGGCTGATCAAAAGTCGAGCCATCGGGGGTCATGAAAATCACCTCATCGTATTCACGTTCGGCTTTTAATTTCGCGATGCAGTCATAGACAGGCTGAATCTTCATCACCATTCCCGCTTCCCCACCAAATGGATAATCATCCACTTTCCTATGCTTGTCCAAAGTATAGTCACGAAGATTATGAACATGAATTTCAACAAGTCCCTTATCGCGCGCACGCTTCACTATGGAGCAATTTAAAGGAGACTCAAGCATCTCCGGCATCACGGTCAATATATCTATTCTCATCTTTTTTCTTTAATAAGACGCCATTCCATAAATTTAGGATGACTTCCTAATATATAAACGTCAAATCAAACTTTTTTATCATCCTTATAACTTATGCTCCCTTATTTGTTATATTGATAGACGATAACTAAAATACATTACGATGACCGGAAACATATATGAGATCACACCGGATATCACATACATCGGTGTGGATGACCATGCTATAGAATTATTTGAAAATCAATACAGCGTACCTCAAGGCGTAAGCTACAATTCCTATCTTATCAAAGGAGATAAGACAGCTGTCGTCGACACGACCGACGACCAGACAGGCACGGAATGGCTCGCAAATCTACAGAAAGCCTTGGGCGACAGAAAACCCGATTATCTCATCATCGAACACCTTGAGCCCGACCATTCGTCGCTGATATCGACATTTGTGGAGATCTATCCGGAAGCCACTCTTGTGATGTCGGCCACGGCCGCGCGGATGCTGCCTAATTATCTCGACCCAATTCCCGACGGGTGCAAGACAATGGTCGTTAAGGAGGGGGATGTCCTCGACCTTGGAGGACTCACATTGCATTTTATTCTTGCTCCCATGGTGCATTGGCCCGAAGTGATGATGGCATATTGCCCTGAACGTAAACTTCTATTCAGCGCGGATGCATTCGGCACTTTCGGAGCACTTGACTCAATCGACGGAGACTGGGCGACCGAGGCAAGAAGATATTATTACAACATCGTAGGGAAATACGGTCCTCAAGTGCAAAACACCCTTAAAAAACTCGCTCCGCTCGATATTCAGATCATCTGCCCGCTACATGGCGCCGTACTCAAGGAAAATCTTTCATATTACATCAATCTATATGACAAATGGAGTTCCTACACGGCTGAGTTAGACGGTGTTTTCATTGCAAGCGCCTCCATACATGGCAATACTCTTCAGGCCGCTGAATATCTTGCTGAGAAATTGCGCGAACTCGGCACTAAAAATGTCTACGTCGCGGATCTGACGCGCGATGACCTATCGGAAGCTGTGGCTATGGCCTTCAGATTCCCCAAAGCTGTCTTCTGCGCTTCAAGCTATGATGCCGGACTTTTCACGCCGATGTACACTTTCCTTCATCTTCTTGCGGCCAAAGGATACTGCAATAGAGAAACCGCAATAATTGAAAATGGATCGTGGGCTCCATCTGCCGGAAAAATCATGCGCGCTATGCTTGAAAGCATGAAAGGAATAACCATACTTCCGGATACCGTGACCATAAGAGGCTCATTCAAGGAAGCCGATCATGCTCCAATCGAAGCCCTTGCACAATCCCTTATATAAAATAATAAGAAAATCATGATTGACAAAAAGGAACTTCAGGCTTTCGTAGAGAGCCAACTCAAGGATACAGATTACTTCCTTACTGATATAAAAATCACACCTTCAAATGAGATTACCGTTGAAATCGACAGTCTCGCTCCCGGCGACATTGAAGAGTGCGTCAAACTGACCAAAGCCATTGAAAATGCTTTTGACCGCGATGTGGAGGACTATGAACTTGAAGTCGGCACAGCCGGACTTACATCTCCGCTCAAAGTGAAACGTCAATACGAAAAATATTTAGGGCAAGACCTTGAAGTGCTGACCTCCGACGGCCGTAAACTTCACGGTTTGCTACGCAAAGTCGATGATAACGGCATCATCCTCGCCATAGAGCAAAAGGTAAAAAAAGAAGGTGTCAAGAAACCTGTCATCGAATCCATAAATATAGACCTTCCCTTCACAAATATCAAAAAAGCAGTCTACGACCTTAAATTTTAGACCCCACCTCAAAAAATTTCAATTTGCATATTACGCAATTATTTTGTATTTTTGCAAGTTGAAAGACGACACACGCCGGAATTTCAGATATCCGTGTGCCTAAACAACCGATAACAACACCTTTATGGATATTTCATACAAATGGCTTAAACGCTATATCAATTTCGATGAGTCGCCGAAGCAACTGGCGGCCGCTTTCACCTCAACGGGTCTTGAATGTGACCAAATTGAGGAAGTTGAATCAATTCGCGGTGGTCTGAGGGGTCTTAAAATTGGCAAAGTTCTCACCTGCACCCCACATCCTGATTCCGACCATATGCATGTCACTACGGTCGATGTAGGCGACGGCACTCCCCTTCAGATCGTGTGCGGGGCTCCTAATGTAGCAGCTGGACAGACTGTCGTGGTTGCCACTATCGGAACAGTTTTATATGACGGTGATAAGGAATTCACCATCAAGAAAGGGAAGCTGCGCGGTGTGGAATCTTTCGGAATGATTTGTGCTGAAGATGAAATCGGGCTCGGACATGACCATGCAGGAATTATGGTGCTTCCTGATGACATACCGGCCGGAACCGAAGCCGCCGCTTACTTCAATGTAGAAAGCGACTATCGCCTGGAAGTTGAGCTTACACCTAACCGGGTGGACGCGGCAAGCCACTATGGATGTGCGCGCGACCTGAAGGCATATCAGTGGGCGCAGATACTTGAAAAGGGGAATGAGGCAAACGTTGAATTGCCGGAAATAAGTCTGCCTGACGTATCTTCATTTTCCATTGACAGGAAAGAGGGTGCCGTGACGGTGCAAGTAGATGACTCTAAACTCTGTCCGCGATATTGTGGCATCACTATCCGTGGTGTCAAGGTGACTGAATCTCCCGACTGGCTGAAAAATCTTCTTGTGGCAGCCGGGCAACGTCCTATAAATTCTATCGTCGACATTACAAACTTCGTGCTTCTCGGAATCGGACAACCGCTCCACTGCTTTGACCTTGCAAAAGTGGCAGGAGAAAAAATAATTGTACGCACTTGCCCGTCAGGCACTAAGTTCACCACTCTTGATGAAGTGGAACATTCGCTTGATGAGAAAGACCTCATGATATGCGATGCAGAAAAGCCAATGTGTATCGCCGGTGTGTTCGGAGGTCTTGATTCAGGCGTCACGGAGTCCACGACCGACGTCTTTATAGAAAGCGCATATTTCAACCCTACTTCCATCCGTCGCTCTGCCCGCAGACATGGCCTCAGCACAGACGCTTCATTCCGATATGAAAGAGGCACAGACCCTAATATCTGCGAGTATGCCGCCAAATTGGCTGCTGTGCTTATCAGGGAAATTGCCGGTGGAGAAATTTGCGGTGATGTCGTCGACGTTTACCCAGTGCCTGTAATGCCTGTGGAGATTGATTTCTCACTCAAATATTGCTGCGACCTGATTGGCAAGCAGATTTCACGCGACATAATCATAGGTATACTTCGCGCTCTTGAATTCGAAGTAGCGGAGACGGCCGATAATGATAAGCTCGCACTCAAAGTTCCTACTTATAGAGTTGATGTCACCCGGCCATGCGACGTAGTGGAAGAAATACTACGCATATATGGCTACAACAATGTGGAATTCGGAACAGAAATGCACGCCAATCTCTCCAAGCGCACAGCCGTAGATGAAGCTTACGCGCTCCAGCAAGTAGTGAGCAATGATCTTACCGGTCAAGGATTCCGTGAGATCATGAACAACTCACTTTCGGCAGTGAAATATTATGAAGGGAATGAAGATTTTCCTCTTGAAAACTCCGTGAAAGTGATGAATCCTCTAAGCAATGACCTCGGAGTGATGCGTCAGACACTACTCTTCGGAGGTCTGGAAAGCATTGCCCACAATGTCAACCGCAAGGCTTCCGATCTTAAATTCTATGAATTTGGCAATGTCTACGTTTTTGACTCTGCTAAGGAAAAGACAGAAGAAAAGCCACTCGCCCAATATTCCGAGCATATGGAACTCGCGCTCTGGATGACCGGCAATCTGCAGGGAGCTTCCTGGAATCGCCGGTCGATAGAGGCTACCATATTCGATCTAAAGGCCACCGTACTCAATATTTTCGAAAAGACAGGTGTCGCGGTGTCGGGCCTTAAGATGACGCAGTCTGCAGATGAGACATTCAGCGCCAAACTTGAAATTGCACATCGCAGCGGAAAACAGCTGGCAGCTTTAGGCATCCTAAGCCGAAAGACTCTTAAGATGCTTGATATTGATCAGGAAGTATGCTATGCTTCGATAAATTGGGATTATCTCTGCAAACTTGCGGCAAAATTCCAGACCACTTATTCTCCTCTTGAAAAGACGCAACCGGTGAGGCGAGACCTCGCCCTGCTGCTTGACGTCGCAACTCCTTTCGAGGCTGTCGAAGCATGTGCCCGCAAAGCCGGAGGAAAGCTTTTGCGAGACATCAGGCTCTTTGATGTTTATGAAGGCAAAAATCTTCCTGAAGGCAAAAAATCCTATGCTGTGGCATTTACTATTCAAGATCCGGAAAACACTCTCAAGGACAAGCAAATAGATGGCGTCATGGATAAAATTATCAAGTCTCTCCAGCAACAGCTCGGAGCCTCACTCCGCTAATCCACCTTTTGAAAACCGATAACCGAAAACTGAAAACTAAATATGGGAAGAGCATTTGAATTCCGTAAAGCCCGTAAGCTAAAACGCTGGGGCAATATGTCAAGAACATTCACTCGCATAGGTAAGGAAATCACTATCGCTGTCAAGGCGGGAGGTCCCGATCCTGACATGAACCCTCGCCTCCGCATGCTCATGCACAATGCAAAGGCAGCAAATATGCCTAAGGATACCATCGAACGTGCCATAAAGAAGGCTACCGATAAGGACGCTTCCGACTACAAGGAAATCGTGTATGAAGGATACGGTCCTTTCGGCATCGCTATTGTTGTGGAGACAGCTACCGACAACAACCAGCGTACCGTAGCTAATGTCAGAAGTTACTTCACTAAACACGGAGGCTCTCTTGGCACACAGGGATCACTTTCATTCCTCTTTGATCATAAGAGCGTGTTTCATGTGAAACCGAATCCAGAGACAAGTCTTGAAGATTTCGAGCTGGAACTCATGGATCTGGATGCAGAGCTGGAAGCTGAAGAAGAGGAATGGCTCGTGTATGGAGCTTTCGATCAGTTCAACAACATTCAGAAATTCCTCGAAGGCTCCGGGCTTGAAATTATCAGCGCCGAGTTTGAAAGAATCCCTACCGACTATAAGGACGTGACTCCCGAGCAGCGTGAGAGCATCGAAAAACTTCTTGAACGCTTTGAGGACGATGATGATGTGCAGAATGTGTTCCATAATATGAAGGAAGCCGAAGAATAATTACCGCAGATGAAATACTTCCTTAAAATATTTTTGATAGCGGTGGCCGTGGTCACCGCTATTCCATCTTTTGCCGTTACAGATAAAGAGATGGAGCAAGCACGCGCATTAGCCGCAAAGCATTACTTGAGATATGCGAACAATGGCTCTGACTATCTCGACAAATTAAATCCGTCGTCTGTCAGTGAATTGAGCAAATCACTTAAAACCAAGGAGGTGGAAAACCTGAAAAGTTTCAATGCTGTTGCCGTGCCCAAGGATTATGCCTCATGGGATAAGGATAAGCTCGTGGAGTATTGGAGTTCCACTTTCTTCAAATCGACCGGGCTTAAAGAAGATGGCAAGAAATGCCTCGGTATCTTGGCAAAAAACCTTAAAAAGATTAATGTCAGCACTCCGGCTCCGGCTCCCGCTTCTGAAACCGCTCCATTGCCGGAAGAAACTGCCAAACAAGACGCGGCTAAAGCCGAAACCAATGCCCCGCAAGCATCATCTCAACCTGAGGGACAGCAGGAATCCTCTTCCGATACGCAATCTAATACCGGGCCAACTACTGATGAAGCGGTAGACAACGCCATGGTTCAGGCTGATGCCGATGCAGGATTAGCGGATGAACAAACTCCTAAACCAAGCAACACCGGCTGGTATATCGGTATTTTAGTCATTCTCATAGGCGTCGTGATATGGTTAGTTATGTATGCTTCAAAAAGCATGAAGACTTCAGGCGCTCCCCTTGCCGATAATAAGGAAGCCGAAAAGGAAATCCGGAATGTGAAGCGTGCCGCCAAAGAGGAACTCAATAAGATGAGAGAACAGTATGCAAGTTCTTTGACATCAAAAAATGAAGAAATAAAAAATTTGAAAGCCCGTTGCGAAGATCTGGAAAGCCAACTTGAATCAATCAGCAAGGAGACTGAAAGCCTTAAACGTGCACTTGCCTCGGCAAATGCAGCTAAAGAGCCGAAGACACAACAATATCAGCCTCAACCGCAAGCGGCGAAGGAACCAAATCAGCAAAGCAAAGGCGCGGGGCTCCCGCCCGTCGTATACCTCGGACATGTCAACCAAAAGGGACTCTTCACTAAGGCTTCCCGAAGCCTTAATGCAGAATATTCGGTATATAAAATGGATATCCCCGATGGCCACCATGGCACATTTAAAGTCGTGAATGACCCCGACGCACTTGACCGGATATTGGAAAATCCGGGAATGTGGCTTGACGGAGGATGCGAGATCGAAAATCCTGAAGATGCAGATATAGCCGCAGAAATCGTAACACTTCAGGAGGGAGAGGCTCTTTTTGCCGACAACACATGTCGCGTCACAAAAAAAGCAAGAATTAAATTTATCTGATCTCTCTCCATGAAACTCTCCGTCATTTCCGATCGCTACGGTAAGACAATCTTCCTGATTAGCTCTACGATAGCTGTCATTATTTTCTTGATAATTTCAACTAATCTCGTTAAGCAACTCTCTACGCAGGAAAGGGAGAGAATGAACATCTGGGCATCCGCCACCGAAAAAATGGCACAAGCTGAAGGAAACGCTGATTTTGAGTTTCTGCTCAATATTATCGCTCAAAACAACTCCATACCGGTGATGGTGACAGATGCCGACAAGAACATACTTGAATACAGGAACTACGAGCTTCCCGATCGCATTGCCGACGGGGAGCACGTTGCTTTTTCCGACCTTAGCGAGAAAAACCAACGCTTCCTGAAGAGACGTCTTGAAAAAGCAGTCGGGAATAAACATTTTGACAGGCTGGTGGAACAAGACTCCCATTTTATTAAAGTGGAAGTATATCCCGGCATCAACCAGTATATATATTATGAAGACTCGATCCTTTTACGTCGCCTGAGCCTATACCCCTACGTGGTTCTGGCTGTGATGATTATTCTCGTTCTTATTATCTACACGGCAGTAGTTTATACCAAGAAGGCTGAGCAAAACAGAGTATGGGTGGGACTATCGAAAGAGACGGCACATCAGCTTGGGACTCCCATTTCATCACTGATGGCCTGGAGCCAGTATCTTGAAGCGTCAGGCACCGATAAAGAGGTGACGACCGAAATAGATAAAGACGTAAAGAGACTTTCCAAAATCGCAGATAGATTCTCCAAGATCGGCTCAAGGCCAAATCTTGATCTTGAATATCTAAACCAGACCATAGAATCATCGCTTGAATATATGCGCGGCAGAATCTCCGGAAAAGTCTCCCTCAATTTTCATTTTGGTGATGATGACTACGGTGTGCTGGTGTCGACCAGCCTCTTCGAATGGGTGATGGAAAACCTCACCAAGAATGCAGTCGACGCCATGGAAGGGGTAGGCGAAATACATATCACTACCGGACACGAAAAAGACTGCGTTTGGATTGAAATCAGAGATACCGGAAAAGGAATTCCACGCAAAAACTTCAATAAGGTTTTCAATCCCGGATACACTACAAAAGAGAGAGGATGGGGGCTTGGCCTTACTCTCGTGAAAAGAATCATCGAGGAGTATCACGACGGCCGTATCTTCGTGAAAGAATCCGAACTCGGACAAGGCACCACATTCCGTCTCGAACTCCCTGAAGCCAAACCCTGACAGTATTAATCCCAAATTAGAATCATATGACCATTTTCATAGTAGGCTACATGGCATCCGGAAAAACAACTTTCGGAAAAGCACTCGCCAAAGCCACCGGATTGCCGCACATCGACCTTGATTTCTACATAGAGCAAAGATATCATTCCACTATAAGAGAGATTTTCGCTTCCAAAGGAGAGGCTGAATTTCGCAGGATTGAGTCATTTGTTTTGCGTGAAGTCGGAGAGATGGAGAATGTCATCATATCATGCGGAGGAGGCACACCATGCTTTGGCGACAATATGGACTATATGAATTCACGAGGAATGACTGTATGCCTTAATGCTTCTGATGAAGTTATAGCTGACAGGGTGATCCGGGCAGGCAACAAACGTCCTCTTATGGCCGGCAAGTCACGCGATGAGATATTAGCCACCATAAAGTCGCATATGGAACTAAGATCTCCGTTTTATGGAAAATCTAAAATCAGTATTTCAGGAGATCTTCTTGAAAATAAGTTACAAATAGCGCATACTGTCGAGTCCTTTATTAAAAATCACATGCACAATTTGGAAGAATAGGAATAATTTGTTAATTTTGCCTGTGCGGAATACATCGCACTCCATAGTCAAAAAACACCCATTCAAAATATACATTGGCCATGAACGAAGAAGTTGCCCAGAAAAAAATCACGCAAATCGATATACAGCCTCTATTGATGCACGCTAATATGATTAGCAATAGCGAAGGCACTGACATAGCCATACTCGCCAATTATCCCGACACCGACGAGACGAGAATGCTTCTTACACCTGAAGCATGCGGACTTCTCACATCGGCCGGCATGAAAGTAGCGATGGAAGAAGGTGCCGGCGTAGACATCTCCTTCAGCGATGATGCTTATGCGGAATATGGAGTAAAGATCGTGTCACGTCAAGAGGCGCTCGGAGCCTCCATGGTTCTTTCTTTCCTTCCTCTCCGGCCTTCCGACATCAAGCTCATGAAGCCGGGCAGCTCGCTTCTCTGCACCATGGCATCCGGCGTCATTGACAAGGATACAATCAAAGCACTGCTGGAAATGAATATCACGATGGGGTGCCTCGATAATATGTACAGTCACAACGATACCCCGATATTTGCCGACATAATCGACGAAATCGATGGCAGAGCCGCTATCATGTATGCTCAGGAAAATCTATCCTATCTTGGTGGCGGCAAAGGAGTGCTGCTTGCAAGTGTGGCCGGTATCAATCCCTGTGAAGTCCTCATCATTGGAGATGGCACCGATGTTTATTCGGCTGCCAAGTCAGCGCTTAATATGGGAGCGCAGGTCACGGTAATCAACAACGATGTGTCGATGCTCGCTGTGGCAAGGGAAGTGTGCGGCCCTCAGATTCAGACCATAATGATTCATCCCCGAGTCCTCTATAATAAAGTAAAAACCGCCGATGTGATTCTTCTTGGCACCACCACGCGAGCATTTGAATTTCCGAAAAATCTCTCGGCTGTGATGAAAGACAGCGCCTATGTGCTTGATTTCAAAGAGTCTCATCCTTCTGTTTCCGTTCCGCGCACTGTCGCTATGGCAATAAGTAATGTCATGGTGAATTTTCTGGATGAACTGCAGATCAACGGAGGCTTTGACAGCATGATGGCCAATAACGAAGGTGTCCGTCAAGGTATAGTCACATATAATGGAAAGCTGGTGGATAAACTTGTCGGCTCATACACCGGTCTTCCGGCAGTAGATCTATCCGTAATGCTTTCAGCCCGTAACTAACCACCTCTCACTTCAATGCGAATCATTCATATCCTTTCGTCAGTAATGTGGTCTGGCGTAGAGCGATATGCCCTGGATATATGCCGCCACTGCGGAGCGAACGGCGATGATGTGCTTGTCATCACCCGCGATGCCCGTGCCGTCGACGATGTGTTCCGTCGAAATGCCATTCCCATCCGTTTTGCACCTCTCGGCGGTTTTTTTTCCTATCAAGCGGTGAAATCCATATGCAATGTGATAAATGAGAGTCGGGACACCACCATCATTCATTGTCATGACACTCACGATGCCTTTGCCGCCCTCACGGCGCGAAGGATGCTCGGTCGCCACGATATTAATGTGATCCTCACATGGCACTATGTCCGCAAGGCCGGAAAATCTCCATTCCACAGGTTTGTTTATCGCAATGTCGATCATCTGATCTTCGTGTCGGAAACAGCGAAAGCCAGGTTCTTTTCAGGACGACACTGGAACGGACATTATACCGAAGATGAGATAAACAGTGCCGTAATACACAATAGCCTCAATATTGACCTTGAAGAAGTAGTGCCGGAACCTACAAAAGGACCTGTCATCGGCATGTATCTCGGACGGTTGGCTCCGGATAAAGGAATTGAAGACATCATCGATGCTCTTGCACTTCTCAAAGGCTTGAAAATGAGGCTTAGGATCGTAGGCACCGGCCATCCTGATTATGTCGACTCTCTCAGGAGGCGCGCGATAAATGCGGATGTGATGCACATGATAGACTGGCCTCGCCATAAAGAGAACACGCAAGAATACATCCGCACTTCCCATTTCGGGATTCTACCGTCGGCCGCCCCGGAAGCCTTCGGAATGTCAAATATAGAGTTCATGAAGGAAGGTCGGCCGATAATCGCCACCGACAACGGCGCGCAACGTGAATATATCACCGACGGGAAGGAAGGCATTCTGGTTCATCCCCATGACGTAGAGCGGCTGGCATGGGAGATAAAGCGATTGGCACTCTCTGCAGAAACAAGATCAAAAATCGGGTATGAAGCACGACTTCACTTTGAATCGCATATCTCCTGGCCCCACTTTATTTCCAAATTATATCCACTCTATCTCTCATAAAATTGAAAAAAAATTTGCATATTCTAAAAAAAAACATTAATTTT
>CAMWJD010000042.1 GCA_947174515.1 uncultured Porphyromonadaceae bacterium | reverse complement strand
TGCTCGAAAACCTGACGAAATATTAATAAAAAAATAAGTTTAAACAACTTCAATGACAGGACATACATGAAAATCTATCATTATACCTCCATAGAAAATCTTGCTCTTATCCTTAAGCACAAGACTCTCCGCTTCAATCGCCTTGATATGATGGAAGATCTCTACGAAAAAACTTTCCTCATGAATCAATTTGATTGGAGTCCTTATACTTATGTCTCATGCTGGACTGAAAATCCTATTGAAAATGTTCCTTTATGGGACTTTTATACTCACGGAAAAGGGATAAGAATAGGTATAGACAAAGATTTTATTGACTGGGACAAACAGTCGGTTGCCTTCAGTGCCCCTGCCCGTATGCGCCATCACAGATCTTTAAGCAAAGATTCTTCAGGGTCAGTTTCCATTACGTTCAACCCCATACGTCTTTATCGGCCTCTGACTACTGAGACATGTTATAATAAAGTTAAATATGCATCGGAAGCGGAATATCATGAATTTGAAAATAATATTGCCCGCAAAAAATCATATCTTGAAATCGATGAGGGAATGATGCGGCAATACGTCGGCGTATTTCGCAAAGATAAATGGGCATTTCAAGATGAAAGCAGGTTTGTCATCTATGCTGTCCCTTACACTTCTACCGATGCTGTTGTTTCTCACAGTGATTTCGTCAATCTAATTCGTATGGCTATGCCCAATAAGGTGCCGTACATTGATGTTCCCATAAAACCGGAAAAACTTCATAATATTGAGGTGACTTTAGGACCCAGAATAGAGGAAGGACAGACCATCTTGACCAAAGCCCTGCTCAACAAGTATGCACCGGATGCAAAATTGAGGATAAGCTCTCTGTGTGATAGCCCGATCCAGTTCAAAGTGTGATGGTATGATTTTGCGTTTCCTTTCTTTAATACTTGTTATCACTTTTGCGCTGCACTCATTTGCCGATGACACCATTGAATTTAATGGTGTCACCTACGAATTGTCTAACAATACGTTGCTTCTTGATGCTGAGAGGATTTATGAATGTGATAAAGCATACAGCAACCCCTTGGAAGCGTTTGCGCGAATTAATGAGATAAGGGATGAAGCTACTCTTTTAGTTGCTCCCTCGGTATATTGGCTCGACAATCCGGATGATACTGATGTGAGGAGCGACAAAGATGGTATTCCATATGCCATTAAGATAAAATGTGAGTCTTTAAATGTCATCGGATTGGCGACCAATCCGGAAGATGTGGTGTTTGCTGTCAACCGTGGACAAACACAAGGAGCAATAGGGAACTACACTATGTTCCACTTCGCCGGGAAGAGTCTGCAAATAAAAAACATGACGTTTGGAAACTATTGCAACACTGACCTGATTTATCCCAGGCATCCCCAATACAACCGAAAGAAACGAAAAGATGCCATAGTGCAAGCACAAATTGGCATTTGTGAGCATTCAGATCATCTTTTTGCCCAAAACTGTAGCTTTATAAGCAGGCTTAACCTTTGTCCATTCGTTGGAGCGCGAAGAAGCCTGTATGACAAATGCTATTTTGAATGTACTGATGATGCCTTGTCCGGCTCTGCCATTTATCTTGATTGCCGCTTTTCTTTCTTCAGTAGCAAACCATTTTACTCCACAGCAGAGACAGGAGCGGTATTTCTCAACTGCGATATCACATGCAAGGGTTCCGGCACTCAATATTTCACTAAGGTTCCCGGACAAGTGATCGCAATCGATACCCGATTTCACTGTGACAACCCTATTGAAATAAAATGGACCCGAGACCACTCTGATGTGATCAGCCGGCAATATAACATCTCTCTGAACGGGAAGCCATATATAATAGACTTAGAAAGACCTGAGCTCGGGCCATCGTTGAATAATTCTCAACTAAAAGACGCATACGTTGTACAAGATGAAGGAAAAACGATCTACAATCTTCCTAATCTTCTCAACGGGAATGACGGATGGGACCCGATGGACATGAATCCAATCATTGCCGACATGGAGTCAAAGACCGGTAGAAAACTAACCGGCCTACCCGTAACCTTGCATCTGAAATCTGACAAAACGAATCTCCACTCTCAAAACGATACTGCCACCATCCTTTCCCAACCACTTCTGTGGAGCGGTATTCCGACCGGTATGCAGACAGAATCTTTATATGTATCAGACAATAATACTCCGGAAGACAAAGAAACCGTATTGATGATTTCCACTCCCGAAGGCCTTTCTGCAAGAAAAACCCTCAAAATCGGAGCCAATTTAAGTAAAGCACCGGAGTTAAAACGAACTCCAAAGATTTATTACGATGAAAAATCCGGAGGATTGAAACTGAAATATTCCTTATCCGGAAAAGGGACAGATGAAAGTTCCATTATGTGGGGTAGAATCGTCAGAGAAAGTGATGTCAACAACGTAATCCTTTTAAAAAAGGGTGATGCAATAACAGGAAACATATATTATCCGAAGGCAGGTGACCTTGGATATGAGATAATAGCTGTGATTTTTCCTAAATATAAGGATTCTGTATATGGAATGATGGAGACTTCGCAACCCTATCCAATAACTGAAACGACGTTGATAAAAGATCTTCCTGAATCCACCTTGACAACAGACTTCAGTGATATACCGATTGACAAGAGATCTGCCGGGCAGATTGGAGCATGGAGTTTTGATATTTATAAGCCTCTTGACACAGCCGGCTCAGAGTGGACTGCTTCTGAAGGAGCCGGATGGTATTATGGGAAAGGCTATGACGCGGCGACGGGAACAGGGATAGTGCAAAGTGAAAAGGGTGCGCGAATGAGCTACATACCGGCTCGCGACATCTGCCATAACATGACCGCAAGCCTTATCGCAGAGCCGGCAAAAAGCGGCGGGCAAGGATTTGGAAGCGCAACAAGCCAATATATGGATATTTGCGTGAAGTTTGATCCTATTGACCTAAACGGATATGCACTTAGAATTGAGCGGACACCGGAGCATGACAGAGCTGTGACTTTTTCACTTATAAAATATGAAAATGGACAGACATCTGTCATTTCAGATAAGACAGTAAGCAACTGCTTCCGGACTCCATGCCACATCAATGTAGGCATAATCGACGGAGTTTTGAAAGCAAGCGCTCATACAGATGCCGCTAATGGAAATAAATGTTGTGATGAAGTTATGGAGAGAGTGATACTGACTGCACCCGTAGAAGATACCACCCTAACCGGATTTTACATTCAACATACCGGATCTACAGGTCCATCTTCAACACTGATACGCGATTTAAAACTAAATTGGGAATAACTAAAAAAAAAACTATAATTACAGATGAAAAAAGAATATCTATCACTCTTGGCTGCAGCCGCCGGAAGTCTTCTCACTTCCACCACTTATGCCGACGTATCGAAAGCATATGTTTCGGATTTAGGCAACGGCAAATATCAGAATCCTATAATCAATGCCGACTATTCCGACCCGGATGTGGTGCGCGTAGGCAAAGATTACTATATGACGTCCTCAAGTTTTGCAAATCTGCCGGCGCTTCAGATCCTTCATTCCAATGACCTCGTGAACTGGACCATCGTTGGAGCAGTAGCCGACAAATATCCCGCCCCTGAATTCGATGGAGTAAGCCATGGAAATGGAGTGTGGGCTCCATCCATTCGTTTCCATAATGGAAAATACTATGTTATGTATGGCGATCCTGACCGAGGCATCTACGTAGCGGATGCCACCGACCCTAAAGGACCGTGGAGTCCTCTCAGACTGATTTATCCGGTAGTGGGAGTCATTGACCCATGTCCTTTCTGGGATGAAGATGGAAGGGCATATATCGCGCACGGATATGCAGGCAGCCGTGCCGGTGTAAAAAGTATTCTCGGTATGATAGAGATGACTCCTGATGCAACCGGAGTGATCGGTGTAGACCGTGTGATATATGACGGTCACGTGGAAAACGAAACAATCGAAGGTGCGAAAATGTACAAACGAGGACCGTGGTACTATATCTTCTCCCCTGCCGGAGGTGTCGCTACGGGATGGCAAGTAGTGATGCGCAGCAAGAAACCCTGGGGTCCGTACGAACAGCGCAACGTGATGGAGCAGGGCGATACCGACATAAACGGCCCTCATCAGGGAGCTTGGATCGACACCCCCGACGGAAAGGAACATTGGTTTATTCATTTCCAGGACAAAGGCCCTTACGGACGTGTTATCAATCTTCAACCCATGGTGTGGAATGAAGATGGATGGCCGGTGATCGGTATTGATAAAGACGGTGATGGAAGAGGAATCCCTGTTAAGACTTACACTAAACCGAATGTCGGGAAAAAATATCCGGTTTCCACACCTCAGGACAGCGATGAATTCGACTCAACCACCCTTGGCTATCAGTGGCAATGGAATGGCAATCCTCAACCTTTATGGTATTTCTGTGATGCGGAGAACTCTGTGTTGAGACTATTCTCCCACAACACGCCGGATGCCAAAAATCTTTATGATATGCCAAATGTGTTGATGCAGAAATTTCCTAATGAAAATTTCACAGCCACTGCCAAAGTATCGTTCTATCCAAGAGTTAAAGACGGCAAGACCATGGTTGGAGAAAAAGGAGGCATAGCCATAATGGGGTATAATTTCGCAACTCTCGCTCTTGAAAGCCGTGAAGATGGAATCTATCTTGTACAGACTGACTGTGTAGGTGCCAACAAAGGCAAAGAGGAAGTTGAGACTGCAGCAGAGAAACTTGCCACCAATGGACCAATTTGGCTTCAGGCTGTGGTAAAGATGACGGGCAAGAAGAATCCGAAGGCAAAACCTGACTATAAATGCACCGTAACATTCCGCTACAGTCTTGATGGCAAGAAATACAAAGATTTCGGAAGGGCGATGGACGTTCGCGAGGGTCATTGGATCGGAGCGAAAGTCGGAGTTTTCTGCACTCGTCCATGGAAAAGCAACGACAGCGGCTGGCTCGACGTAGATTCTTTCATTATCGATAAGTAATATACAAGCAACTACTTAATAATTGATTATTTATATCGTTTAAAGCGAAAAGTTATCCAAAACAAGAAATCATAATATTATTATTCAATAATTTACAAATTTTCAATTCCTCAAAAGTTATCCAAAAATATTTTTTTTGGAAATTTTTTGAGGAATAATTTTTGTCAATTTGAATATATTGTTTAACTTTGCATCTTGAAAAAACTAACTGAAAACTCCCAATATAAGTTTCATGATACAGACTATACAAAAGCGCGACGGACGCATTGTTGGATATAACGAAGAAAAAATTAAGGCTGCCATTCGCAAGGCAATGCTCGCCACGTCTGCAGGCGAAGATGAATCTCTGATCCAACGAATCACAGATCGCATCGGAATGAGCGGAAAAGAACGTATGACGGTGGAAGATATTCAAGATCGCGTGGAGATCGAACTGATGAAATCTGCCCGCAAGGATGTAGCCAAGAAATATATAGCATACAGGGATCAAAGGTCGATTGCACGACGCGCCAAAACCCGCGATATATTCCTGGAGATCATTGAAACGAAAAACAACGATATAACTCGCGAAAACGCGAATATGAATGCCGATACACCCGCAGGCATGATGATGAAATTCGCGTCAGAGACTACCAAACCGTTTGTAGATGACTATCTGCTTGACAATGATGTGAAGCAAGCAGTGAAAAACAACTATCTTCACATTCACGACAAAGACTACTACCCTACCAAGAGTCTCACGTGTGTGCAGCATCCACTTGATAATCTTCTTAAAAACGGATATGTCGCGGGTCATGCTGAAAGTCGAGCTCCGAAGCGTATCGAGACTGCCGGAGTGATAGCATGTATTTCTCTTGAGACTGCCCAGAATGAGATGCACGGTGGACAGGCAATTCCCGCTTTTGATTTCTATCTGGCTCCTTTTGTACGTACTTCTTTTAAGGAAGAGCTTGGGATTCTGGAGTCTCTCACCGGCAAAGATCTCTCAAAATTATATGATATCGAGATCAAAGACTTTATAAAGAAGGATTTGGATGGTCTGGAAGGTGACGAACGTCTGCTACAACACGCCATAAACCGCACTGTCGGCCGTGTGCATCAATCAATGGAAGCCTTCATTCATAATATGAACACCATTCATTCCCGTGGAGGCAATCAGGTGGTGTTCAGCTCTATCAACTATGGAACTGACACCTCAGCTGAGGGTCGGTGCGTGATACGCGAGATTCTTAACTGCACATATGAGGGTGTCGGCAATGGCGCCACTGCAATTTTCCCTATTCAGATTTGGAAAAAGAAAAGAGGCGTCAGCTATCTGCCCGAGGATCCGAACTACGATCTCTACCGTCTTGCTTGCAAGGTGGCGGCAAAACGATTCTTCCCTAATTTCCTGAATCTTGATGCCACATTCAATCAGCATGAACTTTGGAAAGCTGATGACCCCCGACGTTTCGAATATGAAGTGGCCACCATGGGTTGCCGCACAAGAGTGTTCGAAAACCGTTATGGTAAAAAGACTTCCATAGGCAGGGGCAACCTATCGTTTTCTACAATCAATATCGTGCGGCTCGCCATCGAATGTATGAACATCAAGGATGAAACAGAGCGTATCGAGCGTTTCTTCGAACGTCTTGATGATGTTCTTGAAATCACGGCCAAGCAACTTGACGATAGATTCCAATTCCAAAAGACAGCTCTTGCAAAGCAATTCCCGCTCGTGATGAGAACTCTCTGGACCGGTGCGGAAAATCTCGGTCCTAATGACACTATCGAAAGCGTCATTAATCAGGGCACGCTCGGCATCGGGTTCATAGGTCTGGCAGAATGTCTTATCGCTCTCACAGGAAAGCATCACGGAGAAAGCGACGAAGCTCAGAAGTTAGGCCTCAGAATCGTAGGACATATGCGATCCAAGGTCAATGAATTTTGTGAACGTTATGGTCATAACTATTCTGTGCTCGCCACTCCGGCCGAGGGATTAAGCGGTAGATTCACAAAACGCGACCGTGCTTCTTTCGGAGTGATAGAAGGTATCACTGATAAGGATTATTACACCAACTCCAACCATGTTCCTGTTTACTACCACTGCTCTCCGAGACACAAGGCTAAAGTGGAGGCTCCATATCATGAGCTGACCCGTGGAGGACATATATTCTATGTGGAGATAGACGGTGACGCAACTCACAATGAGGAATGCATAATGCAGATCGTAGACATGATGGACAAATACAACATGGGATATGGATCTGTCAACCATAACCGCAACCATTGCCCGAATTGCGGATATGAGAACGCCGACATGGAAATGAAGGTATGTCCTAAATGTGGCGCTCAATTCGAGACAATACAACGGATCACCGGCTATCTCGTAGGCACCACCGACCGATGGAACTCCGGAAAACTCGCCGAACTCCATGACCGTGTAGTCCACAAATAATTCCTTATTCTTTTATCTCTTATTCTTTTATCTCTTATTCTTTTATCTTTGGTGTATCGAGTTCTCGACATAGTAAAAGGCACTACAGTTGACGGTCCGGGTTTCCGGACCGCCATATATTTTGCCGGCTGCCGTCATCAATGTCCGGGCTGTCACAACCCCCAATCGTGGGATTTTAACGCCGGCACCGAAATGACCCTTGCAGAATTGATGGAAATCATAGTAGAAGAAGATTTTGATGTGACCCTCACTGGGGGCGACCCTCTGTATAATCCTGAGTCAATAGCGCTATTAGCAAAAAAGATTCAAGAATCAGGACATAAAGTATGGCTTTACACCGGATTTACGATGGAAGAGATTCTCGCTTCTGAAAAGTTATCACTGCCACTGCCCTATATCGATACCATCGTAGATGGCCCTTTCATTCAATTCCTACGCGACCGCGACCTCCCGTTTCGGGGCTCTTCCAACCAGCGTATCATCCACAACCCTTTTCTATAAATTTTCAGAGAATGCTCCCCACGCTATTGGGGTATAATAGTTGGCATGAAATTTGTAGGACTCAATAAAATTCTGTAATTTTGTAGTCTAAAACAACATCATAACATATGGGATTCTTCAAAAAACTTTTTTCAAAGGAAAAAAAAGAACAGCTTGATTCCGGCCTCGAAAAGACTAAAAAAGGCGTATGGGACAAAATTACCCGTGCGGTAGCAGGTAAATCAAAGGTGGACGATGAAGTACTTGACAATCTTGAGGAAGTTTTCATCACTTCCGATATAGGCGTTGACACTTCCCTAAAGATCATTCAGAGACTTGAAGAACGTGTCGCTCGCGATAAATATGTCAATTCTTCGGAGCTAAACAATATTCTATGTGAGGAAATATCCCAAATGCTTGCACGCCCTGACAAGAATCCCGAGCTGGGAGATTTTGAGGTGACGGAAGATAAGAAGCCTTATGTCATCATGGTGGTAGGTGTCAACGGTGTAGGGAAAACAACTACAATCGGCAAACTCGCTCATCAATATAAAGCGGCTGGAAATAAGGTCATTCTCGGAGCTGCTGATACTTTCAGGGCTGCCGCTATCGAGCAACTTGACATCTGGGGAGAGCGCGCAGGAGTTCCTGTTATCAAACAGAAGATGGGGAGCGATCCCGCAGCAGTGGCTTTCGACACCCTCAGCAGCGCAAAAGCACAGGGTGCTGACGTTGTCATCATCGACACCGCCGGCAGACTTCACAACAAGATCGGCCTCATGAATGAAATGACCAAAGTCAAGAACGTAATGAAAAAGGTTGTGCCAGATGCCCCTCATGAAGTGCTTCTCGTTCTTGACGGCAGCACAGGGCAAAATGCATTTGAACAAGCTAAACAATTTATCGCCGCCACTGAGGTAAACGCTCTTGCCATCACGAAACTTGACGGAACTGCAAAAGGTGGTGTAGTAATAGGCATAAGCGACCAATTTAACGTTCCGGTTAAATATATCGGTGTCGGAGAGAAAATGAATGATCTTCAAATATTTGACAGTGAAGAGTTTGTAAAGTCTCTATTTGGAAACGCTACTAAATGAAAAAAGGACTTATTGACGTTATCTCTTTAGGATGCAGCAAAAACCTGATCGACAGCGAACGTCTTTTAAGACGTCTCTCTGCCAAAGGTTATGACGTGCGCCATGATGCAGAGAATCCAAACGGTGAATGGGTAGTTGTCAATACTTGCGGATTCATTCAGGATGCAAAACAAGAATCCATTGATCTCATACTTCAGCTCGGAAATCAGAAGAAGACCCGCAAGATAGGGAAACTCGTAGTGATGGGATGTCTGTCTCAAAGATATATGGACGACCTCAAAGCGGAAATCCCCGAAGTCGATGTGTGGTATGGGAAATACGACTGGAAAGATTTCATCGACAATCTTCCTGACAAAAATGACAAGTGTTCTGACAATCCTAAAGACTGGGAACGAACTCTAACCACTCCACCTTACAGCACTTACCTCAAGATTTCTGAAGGATGCAACAGATTCTGCTCATTTTGCGCCATTCCTATCATAACAGGACGCCATACATCGCGCCCAATTGATGAAATTCTCGAAGAAACACGCCGGCTTGTCGAGAAAGGCGTGAAAGAATTCAACATAATTGCCCAGGATCTCAGTAGCTACGGCACTGACCTTTACGGACATCATGCATTGCCGGAACTAATCGACCGTATGGCACAGACAGATGGAGTCGAGTGGATTCGTCTTCACTACGCATACCCGTCAGACTTTCCTTTGGAGCTCCTTGATGTAATGTCTCGACACGACAACGTATGTAAATACATCGATATCGCGTTGCAACACATATCGGATAAAGTTCTTGACAATATGCACCGCCACATAAATGGCGTATCTACTCGAAATCTGCTCGCAGAAATGCGAAAACGAGTTCCGGAACTCAAGATCCGTACGACCCTTATGGTCGGATATCCGGGAGAAGGAGAAAAGGAGTTTGACGAATTGCTTGATTTTGTCAGGGAACAGCGTTTCGAGCGCATGGGAGCTTTCGCCTACAGTGAAGAAGACGACACCTGGGCCGCTAAAAACCTTGATGACAACATCCCGGAAGAAGTCAAGAGGCAACGTCTTGACCGTCTTATGGAGTTGCAGCAGGAAATAGCATATCAACGTAACATAGAGATGATAGGACAGACTGTCAATGTACTTGTCGACAGAGTGGAGGGTTCAACCAGAATCGGACGCACACAATGGGATTCTCCGGAAGTGGATCCTGAAATTTATGTGGATGGTTCTGAAGCAGATCCCGGTGAATTTATCAACGTAAAAATCACGAAGGCAGAGCCTTTCGAACTATTCGGTGAACTGGTTTAAGTACAGACTTCCTCAAACTCCCGACATAATATGCGGAACATCCGATTCCCTTATCCACGGACTCGGACAGGGTTTTGTCGTTGCTCCATTCTCAAATGCTTCTGAAAACATTCACACAATCCCTTTCGACTTCATTCCCGATTCAAAAGAGATTATAGCCATAAATTCATCTTTGCCTCTTTCTACTCCAAGAGTTGATTATTATAGTGAAATAAAGGCAATCAAAGAAGAGTTAAATGGCAAACGCGGAAAGACGGTCGCTGCAAGAGTGATAAATCTCGACATTTCCATTGACATAAACGCCACTTTCGATTCACTCTGTCAGGCATATCCTGAAGCCTTTGTTTTTGCATTTTCCACATCCGAAACCGGAACCTGGATCGGTGCATCTCCTGAACTGCTGCTTCGCAAAGAGGAAGATTTTATCTCCACCATGGCTCTTGCGGGTACTCGGCCGCGCACAGAGAAGGATGAAATGTGGGATAAAAAAAACAGTGAAGAGCAGGCTCTTGTCGCCGAATTTATCATAGGCTCACTTAGGAGACACTGTGGCAGTGTGACTGCAGGAAAGACATTCACTAAAAAAGCCGGGCTCATCGAGCATATTTGCACACCGATATCTGCGTCCATGCCATCTTCAGATATTGCTGATGAATCCGATGACAGCTTTAACAATACACTCCGACGACTTCTGATCGAACTTTCTCCTACGCCTGCCGTATGCGGATCGGATCGGTTACTATCTCTCAATATAATAAGGAAATATGAGAATTTCCCACGGGAAATGTATGGCGGGTTTTGCGGTCCGAATGGCATTGAAGACGACATTGCATTTTTCGTAAACCTTAGATCCGCTAAAATTTCGAAAGATGCAGTCGCGATATATGTCGGTGGAGGAATTACACCTCTCTCCTCTTCTGAAAATGAATGGATGGAAACTGAATTGAAATCAAAAACAATAATAAACCAACTAAAAACTTCATTATAATGAGACTAAGAAATATTCTCACGCTTCTCGCTTCTGCAGCTGTATGCACAGGCTTGCATGCGGAGCATCTGAAAAGCCTCGATCCGAAAGGAATCGACCCCAACACTCCGGCAGGAACTGACTTTTATCGTCATGTCAACAAAGGATGGATGGATTCACATCCACTCACTCCGGAATATGCACGCTACGGCGCTTTCAATATCCTCAACGACTCAAGCAACAACCGTGTGCGACGCATAGTGACAGGTCTTGCCGCCACCAATCCCGAGCCCGGCACAAACGCATATAAAGTAGCCACGCTTTATGAGCAGGGAATGGACTCCATACGAAGAAACAAGCTTGGAGCTGAACCGGTGAAACCAATATTGTCAAAGATAGAAGGGACACAAAAAGATGGAATGGCCGATCTCTTCCTATGGATGCACAAAAATTATTCAAGCCCTCTTTTCAATGGAGGACCGCAGGAAGACCTTGCCAATTCTCAGGTGTATGCCATGTATCTCGGCAGCAACAGCCTCGGAATGGGCGACCGCGACTATTATCTTCTCAATGACAAACGCAACAAGGAAGTGCGCGAGGCTTATCAGAAACTCATTGAGAAATATATGACTCTTGCCGGCTACTCCAAGAAAGACGCTAAGAGAATCGTGAAGAGCGTGATGAAAATTGAGACAGCCCTCGCCGACTCTGCACTCACTCGCGAAGAAAGCAGAAATATCCCCGCACTCTATAATCCCTTCAGCTATGAAGATGTAAAGGCAAAATGGAGCAATCTCCCACTCGACCGCTTCTTCATCGAGACTATGGATATCGAGGCTCCGGAGACAATAATCGTGACTGAACCACGCTCTCTAAATGCCGCAAACAAACTGGCTGCTGAACTGACCGACCGAGAACTGAAAGACTATTATGCATGGGAAGTCGTGTCCAGCTACGCTCCGTATATGAGCGATGATTTTGCAGACGCAAGTTTTGAATTCAGCAAGGTCATGAGCGGTGTGCAGCAACAGCGTCCACGCTGGAAGAAAGCTCTTGGAGTGACAGAAGGATACCTTGGCGAGGCTATCGGAGAACTCTATGTCAACGAATATTTCCCGCAGAGCTCAAAAGACTATATGATCGACCTCGTAGAAAATCTCCGCAATGCGCTTGGGAAACATATCATCCACTTGGAATGGATGAGCGATGACACTAAGGTGCAGGCTCTGAAGAAACTTAACAAATTCACTGTAAAGATCGGTTACCCCGACAAGTGGAAAGATTATTCCGAACTGATCATCGATCCGAATCTCAGTTATGCAGACAATATCCACAATGCCAATATGTGGGCACAGAAAGAATATCTTAAAAAGTGGGGCAAACCGGTAGACCGTACTGAATGGGGCATGACGCCACAGACCATCAATGCATATTATAATCCTCTCAACAACGAAATAGTATTCCCGGCAGGTATCCTCCAGGCACCATTCTTCGATCCTGAGGCAAGTGACGCTGAAAACTACGGTGGAATCGGAGTCGTGATCGGACACGAAATGACTCATGGTTTTGATGACCAAGGCTGCAACTTCGATGCAAACGGCAACATGATCAACTGGTGGCAACCTGAAGATGCCGAAGCATTCAGCAAGCTCACACAAGGTCTTGCAGAACAATTCAACGCTGTTGAAATCCTTCCCGGTCTGTTCGCCAACGGACAATACACTCTTGGAGAGAACATCGCAGACCAGGGTGGTCTTAGAATAGCCATGACAGCCTTCCTTGACAGCCAGAAGAAGAAAGGAGTGGATGTAGAAAGCGAAGCTGCACTCATCGAGGGACTTACGCCTGAGCAGGTTTTCTATATGAACTATGCCAATCTTTGGGCACAGAACATACGAGAAGCTGAAATCCGCAATCTGACCAGCGGAGACGTTCATTCACTTGGCGAAAATCGTGTCAACGTCACATTAAAGAATATTGAACCATTCTTCAAGGCCTTCAGCATCAAAGATGGCGACAAGATGTTCCGTCCCGCTTCTGAACGTGTGATAATCTGGTAACATTATCACAATCTATAAATAGTGAAGAAGCTGTTGCGTTGTTGCGACAGCTTCTTTTTTATTCATGCATGGTCATATCCTGTCTTTTTCAAGTACAAAAGTGACATTATAGCCGGTAGCGGTACATTCCGCAAGCCTGAGTATCATGCCTTGCTTCAGCAGTATCTGGCGCGAAAGCGACAGTCCTATTCCTGAACCGGCACTTTTGGTTGTGAAGAAAGGTATGAATATCTCACGTGCCACATCGTCAGAAATTACATGGCCGTCATTACTGATCAATAGCGATCCGAAAGGCTCCGTCATATAAGTCACGGATAATTTGTTATCCTTATGCAAAGCGGATGGAGCCCTGTATTGTATTCCAATTTTTCTCGCACCGGCTTCCATAGCATTTTTCAAGAGATTTATGAATACCTGTCGCAGAAGGCCCCCGTCGGCACGAAGCCTGATATCAGATGGAATATCAATCACCCAATTTAATTCGCCATATAGGGATTCCAGACTCCGGCAAAATGAATATAATTCAAGATCTTGCATCACAGGTTCCTGCAACTGAGTCATCTTTCGATAGTTGCTTACAAACTCCGCCAACCCGGTGCTTGTATCATATATGGCACGTATCCCCTCTTCATATGAAGTATCCTTAATCTCGGGACTATCAAGATATGCCTGACTTATACTTCTGATGGGAGTCGTGGCATTCATTATCTCATGTGTCAATACCCGTGAGAGACGTTGCCAGGATTCCACTTCATTATGTGCAACAAGTTTCTCAATCTCATACCCCATATCATTTAAGGCGTTCTGTAAAGCCTTTTCTCCAAATAGCAAACCCTTTGTAGGGAGACGGAAAGAGAAGTCACGATGGCGCATGGCATCACGCATCAATCTTGCCCTGTCTCTAAGCAAACATTGATGCCTATAATTCCAAATCAAAATGGAGATAATCACCAAGAAGACCGTGGCTGCTATCGCAATAGTCATGGCTGATATTTTCGGTATAATGTCTGTCGA
Organism: uncultured Porphyromonadaceae bacterium; assembly: GCA_947174515.1. GTDB lineage: Bacteria > Bacteroidota > Bacteroidia > Bacteroidales > Muribaculaceae > Lepagella. The sequence goes on along the minus strand of CAMWJD010000042.1, from coordinate 2,088 downwards.
GTGATTCCGAGCAATTCTGCCGCTTTGCTCATATTCCCGTTACATTTATCTACTACCATCTTTATATGTTCACGCTCTACGTCTTGAAGCGGAACCACCTCCTTAGTCTTTTCGACCGCATCCTTAAGCACCCTGATCAGCTCGTCATTATCCCATGGCTTGGTGACAAAATCAGCAGCTCCGTTCTTCAATCCCCTGACAGCCAATTTAACGTCGGCGTATGCGGTGACCAACACAACAGGTATATCGGGATGTTTCTTCCGGATGGCAGAAAGCCAGAAAAGTCCGTCTTGACCGGAATTTACACCAAGAGAGAAATTCATGTCAAGCAAAATGATATCCACTTGTTCCTGACCAAGAGTGAGAAGAATGGAATCCGGTGTTGAAAGGGTAATGATACGTTCAAACACCTTTCCAAGACAGATTTTCACTGCGGTAAGGATAGCCGGATTGTCGTCTACTACGAGTATGGTACCATATTTTGTGTTCATACTGCAAAGATAAGCATTTTCTTGATCAATTCTTACAAAAAATCTAAAATCCACACATCAATTATAAAAAGTGTATGAAAATCATACAAGATAGTGTATGATTTTCATACATTCTGCATTCCGTCACACCAAAATTCATTGCCTATTCATTGCTGTATATTATCTTTGCACAAGGAGTTGTTTAAACTTATTCACGAATTCAAAAAATTACAATGAAGAGACTTTCATTAATTATAATACTTATAATGACAACCCTAATGATGCAGGCAACCGTGACTGATTCCTTGAGGTTGAGTCTGACTGATGTAATATCCCTTGCGAGACAGCAGTCACCTTCAGCCCAGAGCGCACGCAATACGTTTCTTGCAGCTTATTGGAATTACAGGTATTATAAGGCAAATTATCTCCCATCCGTCACATTGACATCATCTCCATATATAAATAAAGAGATGAATAAGATCACTCAATCTGACGGAACCGCCATGTTTATACGTCAGGATCAGTTCGGAGCTGACCTGACTTTAAAGATAAACCAGAATATCAGTCTGACGGGAGGCAGTTTCTTTATCAAAAGCTCACTCAATCGCCTTGATGAATTTCAGAATAAGACAACTGCCTACAGCACCCAGCCTCTTTTGATAGGATATGAACAGAGCCTTTTCGGCTATAACTCATTGAAATGGGACAGAAAGATCGAACCTATCCGATATAGGGAAGCAAAAAAACAGTATTCAGAAACCCTCGAACTGATATCTGCGACTGCATGCACACAATTTTTCTCACTTGCCATGGCTCAGACTGAGTTGGAAATGGCAAGACAAAATTTCGCATCGGCTGATACACTCTACCGTATGGCACAAGGGAGATATGAAATCGGGACCATCACAGAGAATGAGATGCTTCAGTTGGAAATCAACAGACTTAATGAAGAGACCAACGTCATGGATGCAGAAATAAATCTAAGGGAAGCAAAACAAAATATCAGAACCTATCTTGCATTAGATGAGTCAATTGATTTTAATCTATTGATTCCAGACAGTGTTCCTGAATTTGAAGTTCCGCTATCATTAGCCATGGAGCTTGCTCATGCTAATAGTCCGGACCCTGAATACTACAAAAGAATTGTCAAGGAAAGTGAGAGCAATCTCGCGTATGCAAAAGCAAATGCGCGGATGAAAGCCGATCTATATGTGCAATTCGGTCTGTCACAAACCGGAGCGGATATCGGTCAATCGGTCAAAAAACCTTTGCATCAAGAATATGCAAGCATCTCCTTATCGCTGCCGATTCTGGATTGGGGAAGAGGAAGAGGGAAAGTGAAGGTAGCAAAATCTCAACTCGCACTTAACCAAACGGTTGCTGAACAAGGAATGAATGATTTCAATCAGAATGTGGAGAAACTTGTGTTGCAATTCAATATGCAGGGAAGGAAAGTGAATATTGCCTCGCTTACTGACCGAAGGGCATCGCAACGACATTCGGTTGCAATGAAACTATTCGTTATGGGGCGTATAGGGATACTCGACCTCATGACGGCAGTGAGCGAAAGGAACAATGCAAAGCGCGGATTCATCAACGCTATGCGGACATATTGGAG
>CAMWJD010000041.1 GCA_947174515.1 uncultured Porphyromonadaceae bacterium | reverse complement strand
ACAAGTGCTACAACATCGGAGGGGGAGCACCATACCGCATGACAAATTATGAATTCGAATGCGAACTGCTGAAGAGTATGGGATGTCCTGCACCCGAAAAAATTTTCAATGTCAATTGGTTTGCAACCGGCAATTTCCATGGTTTCTGGTTTTCTGATTCAGATGAGTTGGAAGACATACTTCATTTCCGCAGAGGCATCACACCTCAAGAATATTTCTCACAGATGAAAAGGGAACTTCCGTGGTATTTCTCACTTGCCCCGATCGCGCCAGCCTTTGTCATCAAGCTATTTATGGGAACAGTTGCGAAGACTCCCAAGCTTGGTCCCATGTGGTGGATAAAAAATGATGTAAAAGACCGGATTGATGTTTCATGGGGGGGAAGAGAAAAATGGGAATCCATTCCTGATTGGAATGAGATGGATCTCTCGCGTCCATCTGACAAGAATCCCGGAGTAAGAAAAAATCCGGATTCTCAGAATCCGGATGAATTTATAGAATACAAATGTGATGTCTGTGGCCATAAATATTTGATGAAGGTGCGCACAAGAGTTGCAGGACACGGATGCCCCGTGTGTCTGAAATCTCGCGTTAAAAGCCCATCTCAATTTTTTTGAGATGGACTCCAATTACTGATTTTCGATTTTTGCAAAGCTTGATTCGCCGGCCGCTTCAATGAAGTTGCATACGGAATAAACAATCAGGGCTATTCCGGTGACAAGCACTATCGCATTCATCATCTTTACAGGTCCCATCACGAATATCACGATTCCTGTGGCAACTAATAAAATCGGGAGAATATAGAATGCAAACGGAAACCTTGCATTTTTAAATCCGAAACCAAGCATACTGATATGGTATAATCCGGCAAGCAGGATGATAGCTGCAAACACATAGACAAGCAGCGAACTGAAACTTGCCGGACTCAGAAGCATCCAGAGTCCGAGGGCTCCCGTAGCTACTGCTGTCAATGTGGAGATAATCGAGATTGATGAAGTCGACTTCCTCTCACCATTCACTTCCAACGTTGCTTTGCTTCGGAAAACCACGATCAGATCGATTATTGCTGATAGGAGGAATGCGCCTCCGACCACCATAACCACGACATTTATTGCGGTTGCCTGCATAAACAGCAATGCTATACCCAATATGAGGGTCACGATACCTGTATACGTCAAATTCTTGCTTTTCATAATATTTTTAATTTAAGTTTCACAAGCATGACTTGGTGTCATGATCATAAACCATCAACTTCCAGCTTGCGAAATCAAGTTATTTTTGATTATTTATGATATTATAACAATCAAATGCTGTAATGGGTGCGAAAATATTAATTTTTTTATTTCATTTAGATTGTGCTTTGAAGTTTTTTTCTTAATTTTGTACATAAAATTTCTGAATATATGAAAGCTAAATTTATACTGTCTTTAGGATTCATGCTGACTGTGTCAGCCTCCGCTTTCGGTTGGGGGCAGAAAGGGCATGATGTGACTGCATTTATCGCCGAAAAACATCTTACTCCTGTCGCTAAGGCCGCTTGCGATTCAATACTCGGCGGCAAGTCAATCGTCTATTGGGCAAACTGGGCCGACAATGCCTGCCACACCCATCAATATGAGTACACAAAGACCTGGCATTACCGCAACATCGATGCAGGATTTGATTACGATGAATTTCCAAGAAATGAGAGTGGTGATGTCACCACTGCCATAAAGGCTCAATATGCTGTGCTCGATGACAAAAACTCATCTTTGGAGGAAAAACAACTCGCTCTCAAGCTGCTGGTGCATTTCTTAGGCGATATTCATCAGCCTATGCATATGGGACATCTTTCCGACCGCGGTGGCAACAATGTGAAAGTGAAATATTTCAACAGTGACAGAAATCTGCATGGCATTTGGGATAGCAGTGTTGTGGAGTCCGCTCACAATTGGACATACACCGAATGGCAAGATCAGATTGACCGCGCTACCAAAGAAGAAGAGGCAGCTATCATTTCTTCCACAAATCCCGACGATTGGGGGAAGGAGACTTTCATTTATGCTACCGACATCTACGAAAAGACTCCGGAAGGAACCAAAATCAGCTATGACTATATTGCGGAATGGACCCCTCTGATCGAGCAGCAGCTCCTGAAGGGAGGATTGCGTCTGGCTCATCTTCTAAATCTTCTTTTCGATAGTGAATATAAGTGATAGAACAACCGGCTCTTAATCTTCCTCCTGCTGATCTCCGGCTTAGAATGGATGGAAATATCCTCAAGGTGTTTGACACACTTCGTCAGAAGTATGTCGCGCTAACTCCGGAGGAGTACGTAAGACAGCATTTTACAGCCTGGATGACCGATTCTTTCGGTTATCCGGCTTCTCTTATGAATAATGAAGTGTCGCTGACTCTTAACAATACCCGCAGACGATGCGACACTGTAGTTTTCAGAAGCGATGGCTCGCCCCTTGTTATAATCGAATATAAGGCCCCGACAGTGGCTATCACTCAAAAGGTGTTTGACCAGATTGCCCGTTACAATATGGTTCTCCGTTCGCGATTCCTGATTGTAAGCAACGGTCTTTGTCATTTTTGTTGCGAAATGGATTATGATAATGACTCTTATTCTTTCCTGACTCAAATTCCTAAATGGTCGAGAGAACTCTGATCCGTTACAAAAGAAACTTACTGAAGAAATGTCTGAAATCAATTATAATTATCTTGATCTTCTCAATGAGCAGCAGCGAGAAGCTGTAGTGTATAAGGACGGACCTTCGCTGGTGATAGCCGGAGCCGGTTCCGGCAAAACACGTGTGCTGACATATAAAATTGTAGATCTTCTCCGTTCCGGCTACGAACCTTGGAGAATCCTGGCGCTGACTTTCACCAACAAGGCGGCCAGGGAGATGAAGGAGCGTATAACTGACGTGGTGGGAGAAAGAGTGGCGTCTAAACTTAAAATGGGCACGTTCCATTCGATATTTCTTCGTATTCTTCGTCAGCATGCGGAGGAAATTGGATTCAAACCGTCATTTACTATCTATGACACTTCCGACTCAAGGTCACTTCTCAAAAGCATCATCAAGGATATGCAGCTTGATGAAAAGGTATATAAGCCGGCCACTATACACTCCATAATCTCAAATGCCAAGAACTCTCTGATTTCGCCTGAGCAATATCTTGCCGATGCCGACAATTATAATGTCGATAAGAAAGCCAAGAGGCCACTTACAGGGCAGATATTCAAGGCTTATTGCGATAGATGCAAGCGGGCTGACGCCATGGACTTCGACGATATCCTCGTATATATGAACATCCTGCTGCGTGATTTCCCCGACATAAAAAGGCACTATCAGGAATTCTTCAGATATATCCTTGTCGATGAGTATCAAGATACTAATTTTGCACAGCACCTGATAATTTCTCAACTTGCAGCGTTGCATAAGCATCTGTGTGTCGTAGGCGATGATGCTCAGAGCATATATTCTTTCCGAGGGGCCAATATCGCCAACATTCTCAACATGGAAAAGCGATATCCGGGATTGAAGATTTTCAAACTTGAAAGAAACTATCGGTCTACCCAGAATATCATAAATGCCGCCGGAAGTCTTATAGATAAGAACACCCGGCAGATGAGAAAAAATGTGTTCAGTGAAAACGAACCCGGTGAGCGAGTTAAGATCCTTTCCACTTATTCCGATATTGAAGAGGCTTATCTTGTGGCAAATATGATCGCCAAGTCAAGGCTAAGCAATCATGATTCATATGAAGATTATGCTGTGCTTTACCGCACAAATGCACAGAGCCGCGCACTCGAAGAGTCTCTTCGGAAACGCAACATCGCCTACCGCATCTATGGCGGCCTCTCATTCTATCAGCGTAAAGAGATAAAAGATGCAGTGTGCTATTTCCGTCTCGCCATCAATCCCGACGATGATGAGGCGTTGCGCAGGATTATTAATTATCCGGCTCGCGGAATAGGTGAAACTACTATGAAGAAACTTTCTGATGCGGCTACATCCGCAAACGTAAGCATTTGGAAAGTGCTCCAAGATCCCTTGGAAAAAGGAGTGTCGGTCAATGCCGGGACTCTAAAGAAATTGTTGACTTTCCGCGATATGGCCCGTGAATTTATCGAAGACAATGAAAAGGGATCGGACGCATATGAATTGGGGCAGCTCATATTTAACCGCAGCGGAATTCTTTCGGTGCTTAATCATGACAATACTCCGGAGTCAATCAGCAAACAAGAAAACTTAAAGGAGCTGCTCGCCGGTCTCAAGGATTTTGTTGACTCAAGAAAGGAAGAGGGGGATGAGCGTATAGGAATGGAGGAGTTTCTATCAGACGTGATGCTCGCTACAGATCAGGATTCAGCGGATGATACGCCTGATGAAAAGGTCACATTGATGACGTGCCATGCCGCCAAGGGACTCGAATTCAAGCATATATATGTGGTGGGAGTGGAGGAAGAACTTCTGCCGTCGGCGATGTCGATGAATTCAATAGATGAGGTGGAAGAGGAGCGCAGGCTGCTTTATGTGGCCATGACAAGGGCTAAGGAGACGTGCGCTCTATCATATGCTAAGACACGTTTCAGAAACGGACAGACAGTACAGACACGACCGTCTCGATTCCTCGCTGAGATAGGCAAGAAATTTGTCTTGACAGAGACTTCTTCCGATTTCCCAGATAGCTATCAGCCTGCATCGTTTGTAAATCCTATGGATAGATATAATTCTTTCCGGTCTACAGGAAAAAGGACGTATCCCAATTCAAAGGGCTCTGCGCAAAATTCAATTGATAATATATCATCATCTTCTTCCAAGCCCAAAACTCCCGGCACTCATTCTCCTGAAGAAGTCCCGGTTGGCACTCATATCATTCACGCCAAATTGGGTGAAGGAGTGGTCACAAAACTTGATTTCGTAATGGGCGAAGGGGTAATAACCGTGAAATTTTCACAGGCCGGTGAAAAGAAACTCTACCTTCGATTTGCCCAATTCAATATTAAGTGATGGTTTAGAGCCCATCTCAAATTTATGAAATGGACTCTTAGGATACCGTAAATATCTTGAAGAGAAGTTCTTGAAGAAGATCGTATTCATTCTGAAGAGAACCGATCCCTTTGCTTTTGCAGTCAAAATCACGCAGGGCTGAAATAGCGGCAAGCGACTGGCGCGGAGAATACATGCGGAGTCCGTCTTTGATCTCTCTGAGTGCAAAAGAATTCTTTAGTTGCAACACTTCAATCAGGCTTTGATCACTCTTGTCAGGAGTGTAATGAGCCACCACAAGTTGACTGAAGAATGTCTGAAGTGTGGAAGTTGTCATGACACTTGGATTATTCTTGGGATTTCTCTTGAAATAATCCAAGATGCGGAGTGATTTGGGATAATCCTTTACAGAAAGGGCTTTTCTAAGCTCAAAATTATTAAATTCTTTTGAGATCCCAATATTTTCTTCCACCATCTCAGCCGTGATGCGTTTAGCATCAGAGGCAGCTCCGACTATGAGTTTATCTATTTCGCTGAATAGCTTTTGAAGGGAATTTCCGATATATTCTATTAGAATCTGCACAGCATCATCATCAATTGCTATCTTTTTCTGACTACAATAGTCCTTGATGGGTCCTGCAAGATGATAGTCTTTGATTTTCGGACTTTTAAACACCACTACCTTATCTACGGCTTTAGACGCAGCCTTCATGATAGCGGATGTGGCGGAAAGATTATCACCCTTAAATGCCAATACGAACACACCATCTTTATTAGGTTGGGCTACGTAGGAAGCAAATTTGTCAAGCTGTGTCTTGTTTCCCTGGCATGTCTGTGCCTCTTTCAATATCACAAGCCTGCGATCACCCATCACGGGATATTGACGCGCACTTGCTATGACTAAATCGAGATCAGCATCCGCTCCATAAAACAATAGCTGATCAAATGCCTGATTCTCTTCTTTGACTACGCTACGTTCAAGTGCATCGACAATGAGATCGATGTAATAAGGTTCTTCTCCCATAAGAAGATATACTGAAGCGAAGTCACGCTTCTTTATTTTGTCAAGGACATCTCTATAAGAGAGGTCTTTACTTGCTTTAGGTGGCATTTTTTTACGATTTAGCAGTTAGAGTCTTCCACAGAAATATTGCGTGAGCCTGTCAAAACTCCCCGGCGATGATAGTAATAGATCACGAAGCCTACCGCTATTGCACTTATGACGGCGATTGAAGGAACTCCTGACTCTGTGACCCCCAACATTTCGAAATCTTCCGACATTATTCCTTTGTTGATGCACCAAGTAGTCACAATCACCAGACTGTTGTTGAGCGCATGGGCTAAAGCATTGATCCAGATGTTTCCGCACCACCAATACAGATAGCCGAAAAATGCTCCAAGCAATAGGCGAGGTATGAATCCGAAAAACTGAAAGTGCAGCGCACTGAATACAGTGGCGGCAATCCATATCGCCACGTGTGGATTTACCTTACACCGGATCAGCATACGCTGAAATGCTCCTCTGAAGAAAAATTCTTCTCCTATGCCGGTTAATCCTCCTATGAGTATAATATTGATCAAGGTAGGTAAAATTGCGGTGGTATTGAGAAGCCCTCTTGTCACTTCTTCAGCTTGCTCTTCCATCTTGCGGCACCATTGCTCAAAACCGGACAGACAATCAGGAAGATTCATTTCCTGATTCCAATATACTATCTGATTGAGAGCAGGAACGCCTAATGCGTAAATCAATAATGCAATCCCGATCATCTTTAAAGATGGTATCTTTTCCGCTTCCATGCATTTCAGCGGTTCTGCTTTAAAGCATATTTTCCATGTAAGGATCGAAGGAATTATAAATGCCAGGATATTCTGGCCGGCAATTATGCTCCATTGCATTGAATATCCCTTTAAAGGCATAATTCCAATCAACGTGGTGAAAAACAGACCGCAGATCATCAGGCCCATCAGCACCAGAATAAATTGGCATATGTCTATGAATCTTTTCATGTCAGTCAAATTTCTTCCGTCGGAAAATAAAGTTGCGTCCGAGATATTTCTCTCTTACTATCGGATTATCTGCCAGTTCTTCACTTGTGCCTCTGAAGAGAATCCTTCCTTCAAATAATAGATAAGCTCTGTCGGTGATGCTTAGCGTCTCCGGCGCATTGTGGTCGGTGATAAGAATACCGATATTCTTTTCCTTCAATTTGTATACCACACTCTGTATGTCTTCCACAGCGATTGGGTCGACACCCGCAAACGGCTCGTCGAGCATGATGAATTTTGGATTGATGGCAAGACACCTCGCGATCTCAGTACGCCGGCGTTCCCCGCCGGAAAGCTGGTCGCCAAGATTTTTCCTGACTTTATGAAGATTGAATTCTTCGATTAGTTCTTCAAGTTTTTCTTTCTGCTGCTCCTTGGTCATTTTGGTCATTTCAAGCACGGCTCGTATGTTGTTTTCTACAGATAGCTTCCTGAATACGGAAGCCTCTTGTGCCAGATATCCGATGCCAAGCTGAGCTCTTTTGTAGACAGGATAACTTGTAATGTCCCGGTTGTCAAGAAATATTTTTCCCGAATTAGCGGTAATCAAGCCTGTTGTCATATAGAAGGTGGTGGTTTTCCCCGCACCATTGGGTCCAAGGAGCCCTACTATCTCTCCCTGTCTGACATAAATGGACACTTTATTTGCTACTGTACGTTTGCCGTATTTCTTTACGAGGTCTTGTGTTCGCAAAATTCCTTTTTCCGGCTCCAACTCTATAATTTCTTCTTCAAGTCCTCCATCAGAAGTGTCAAGAAAAATTTCTTCTTCGTGTTCCTTTATCTGAGTATCGGGCATGACACCGTTTTCTATCATATCTTCCGCTATGGTGGAATCGGAGACTTCATACGTAGAATCCGTATCGTCAATATTTGCGATAATCTGTTCGCCATCGGATATTGGGATATCTGTTTCAGATTTCGAAGTCAATTCCGGTGCTTCCGGGTCGTTTTTAGCAAATAGTGGAAATATCTTCATTTCTTATCCTTTTTTATTGAAAGAGGGGAGCAGTGTCCTGATATAGTCTGTCAGTAATTTGATGGCAACTGTATTGTTGCCTCCTTGTGGTATTATTAAGTCCGCATATCTCTTTGTAGGCTCTATATGAAGCTCATGCATAGGCTTTAGCGTCTCTTGGTAACGGTCGATTACCATTTTGGGAGTCCTTCCTCTTTCAATGCAGTCGCGATGGATCACCCTGATCAGACGTTCATCAGCATCGGCATCTACAAATACCTTTATGTCCATACGGTCGCGCAGACCCTTGTCGCATAGCACAAGAATCCCTTCCACTACAACCACTTCGCGCGGCTCAATCCGAACTGTCTCCTTGAGTCTCGCACAAGTCAGGAAGTCATACACCGGACGCTCTATGAAGTTACCGGCCTTCAACTCGTCAAGTTGCCTTGTGAGCAGCGACCATTCGATTGCTCCGGGTTCATCATAGTTCATCTTCAGTCGTGTCTCAAGTGGAATGTGATGATTATCGTTGTAGTAGCAGTCTTGAGGGAGCACGGCCACTTCATCTTGAGGAAGAGCTTCGATGATCTTCCTCACTACTGTTGACTTTCCGGAGCCGGTGCCTCCGGCGATTCCAATTACTAACATAAATCGTGTTCTTTATCGGCTCAAACATCTCGTCAATAGTATTCGCACACTATTTTTGGTGTTTATTGCCATAAAATTCTACTTTTTATCACAAAATTAATAAAAACGATTGTTGTAAACAAATAATAGGGCTTATCTTTGAAAATTTTTATTAATTTTGCAGTTGGATTCTATCCTCTGTGCATATATAGGGGTATGGTAAAAATTAAAACGACTCTATTGTGATAACAAAATCCATCAAGACATTCGGACGTTACTGTCTGTTTCTGACTCAGGTCTTCCGCAGTCCTGACAAGTGGAAAGTGTTCTTAAAGCAGCTCATAACTGAAATTTCTCAACTGGGTGTTGATTCTATTCCCTTAGTGGTGATAATCTCTATTTTTATTGGTGCGGTAATCGCTATTCAGATGACTATCAATATAGTTTCTCCTCTTATCCCGAGTTATTCCACTGGTCTGGCAACCAGAGAGATTCTTCTGCTTGAGTTCTCGTCCACTATGATGTGCCTTATCCTCGCCGGAAAGGTAGGATCAAATATTGCCTCTGAAATTGGCACTATGCGCGTGACCGAACAAATTGATGCAATGGATATTATGGGCATAAACTCCGCAAATTTCATCGTTCTGCCTAAAGTCATCGGTTTTGTGCTTTTTGTCCCGGTGCTATGCGTGCTCTCAATGTTCGTAGGCCTTTGGGGTGGATGGCTTGTAGCAGAATTCACCGATATGCTGACTGTCGAGAATTATGTTTTCGGTATCCAGTCTTTCTTTAATGAGTGGTATGTATGGTACGGAATCATCAAGACTGTGGTTTTCGCATTTATTATCGCTACGGTGGCCTCGTTCTGTGGTTACTTTGTTAAAGGCGGTGCGTTGGAGGTTGGAAAGGCGAGTACAAATTCTGTGGTCACAAGTTCTATCCTGATACTGCTTGCTGACGTGATTCTCACAAAATTATTGCTGCAATGATTGAAGTAAAGAATATTAGCAAATGGTTTGATGGAGTTCAGGTGCTCCATGACATTTCGGCTGTTTTTGAAACCGGAAAGACTAATCTTATTATCGGGCAGTCAGGATCAGGAAAAACTGTACTTCTGAAGTGTCTTGTAGGGCTGCTTCGTCCTGAAGAAGGTGAAATTTTCTATGATGGCAGATGCCTTAATACGATGAATTCCGAACAGCGCAAGGAACTCCGCATGGATATTGGAATGTTGTTTCAAGGTTCCGCATTGTTCGACAACGAAACGGTGCTTGGCAATGTGATGTTCCCGCTCAAGATGTTTTCACCGTTGAGTCTGAGTGAACAACTGGACAGAGCTCATTTCTGCATTGAACGTGTCGGTCTGAAAAATGCTGATAATAAATATCCTTCCGAAATTTCCGGAGGTATGCAAAAACGAGTGGCGATTGCAAGAGCTATTGCCTTGAATCCTAAGTATCTTTTCTGCGATGAGCCTAATTCCGGTCTTGATCCAAGGACTTCGCTGATGATCGACGATCTGCTCAGCGATATCACTCATGAATATCAGATCACGACCGTCATCAACACTCATGATATGAACTCTGTGCTCGGAATAGGACAGCATATTATTTTTATTAATAAAGGATATTGCGACTGGACCGGTAATGATAAGACTATATATCAGAGCGACAATACAAATCTCAACGACCTCGTGTTTGCTTCCACTCTTTTTAAGGAAGTGAAAGGATATATGGAGAAAAATGCCAATCAACAAATGTGATTACAGCATGGAAATAAAATCTCAGGAGCCTGAAGGCAAAGCGAAACGCGATTATTCCCAAGAAATTGAAAACAGGGCAAAGGTGGTCTTTGACGCCATGCGTCCGCGTGTGTCTGACGATGACTACCGTCGGCTTGTCGATTCCTTTGAAGTGGCTCGTGAGGCTCACTCCAAGCAGAAGAGAAAGACTGGAGAACCATATATATTCCATCCCATTGCTGTTGCAACTATCGCTGCTCAGGAATTGAATCTCGATGTCGACACGGTCATTGCGGCTTTCCTTCATGATGTGGTGGAAGATACTGATTGGACTGTCGACCAAATTCAAAAGAGGTTTGGCAATGACGTGGCTTTTCTTGTGCGTGTAGTCACTAAGCAGAAGAAGGAAAAGTATGAGATGTCGAAGCAACTTGATAATTTCAAGCAGATGCTTACGGCGGTCCAATATGATATACGCGCGCTCCTCGTCAAACTTGCCGACCGCCTGCATAATATGCGCACCCTTTCTTCCATGCGCCCCGATAAGCAGATGAAGATTGCTGGAGAGACTGACTATTTCTATGCTCCGTTGGCTACCCGTCTGGGGCTTTATAATGTAAAGACCGAACTTGAAAACCTGTCTCTGCGTTTCCGTTGCCCTCATGAGTATGCGGAACTTACGTCGAGGATTGAAGCTGATAAAAAGTCCAATTATGCCCGACTGAAGATTTTTACAGATGAGATTTCTCATATCCTGAAGCGTGGTGGCATTAAGGCCAGGGTTTACGTGGAATATCGCCAGCCTTATTCCCTTTGGCGTAAGATGAATAAGTATGGTGATGATTTCGATCATCTCAAATATCGCCATTTCGTAGAAATTGTTTACAAAAATGAGGAAGGGATGTCGGAGAAAAATTTGGCGTTGAAGATTTATTCCCTTCTTACCGACAGATTTAAGGAAAAACCGGGTGGAATTTCCAATTATATTGACAGTCCTAAAGAAAACGGATACCAGAGTTTCCATGTGAAGTTGCTTGCCGATTTCGGAAGATGGCAGGAGGTGCACATAAGCAGCGAGAGGATGGTGACTAATTCCCAATATGGATTCCTCAGCGACAGCTCAGAGGGAAATATCAGAAGATGGATCAATAAATTCCGTGCTAATCTGAGGGAAATATCGAAAAATGCTCATGAGGGTGGAGGATCGTTTATCGAGAATGTCGTGTCTTCGTTCTACAACGACGATATAATGACTTTCACACCGCAGGGTAAGCCCATAGTCCTTCCCCAGAGGTCTACTGTGCTCGATTTCGCATATGAGGTCCATTCCAAACTCGGTGAAAAAGCCAAGTTCGCGCGCATCAACGGACGCCTGGCATCCGTCAAGACGCAGCTGCATCGAGGTGATATTGTGGAAGTTTTTCCTGATGCCGATTGTCATCCCAATCCTGAATGGCTCGATGCCACTGTGACCTACAAGGCAAGAAAGGCAATTCGATCATATCTTTCAAAATTACCGAAACCGAAATACGACCGATGTCCTATATGCATGCCTATGCCCGGAGAGGAAGTTATTGGATTCCATAATACGGGTGAACGTATTATGGTTCATAAGAGAGACTGTCCGGAAGTGATAAAGATGTCTTCTCAGCTCGGCGACAACATAGTAAGTGTCGATTTCGAGGCGAACGACACCCTTTATCCTGTAGAGATCGAGGTGGTATGTGTCGACCGTCCGCACATGGTTATCGACCTTGTAGACTGCATATCCAACAGCCTAAACTTATCTATCGGAAGCATCAACACCAAGACCGTGGACAGTATCGCCACTATACTCATCACATTCTCGGTCCACAGCTATGATGAATTGCGTATGGTCATGGAGCAGATCACAAATCTTCCCGATATAGACTCTGTCAGGGAGATCATATGACAATTTCAAAGATGTAGGATGTCGTCGCAATAGGGTAGCACCCCTGTTCTGTGCGTCACGAAAACAATCGTGTGTGATCCGCTGCGTCGGGAGAGTCTTTGCATCAGCAGTTTTTCAGTTTCTAAGTCTAAAGATGCGCTGATCTCGTCAAGCAGGAGGATCGAGCCCGGACGCAGAAGTCCCCTGGCTATTGCTATCCTCTGTGCCTGTCCCTCGCTCAGTCCGTCGCCATTCTCACCGCAAGTGGTTTCAAGACCATATTTAAGATCAAATACAAAGTCCGCCGCAGCGTCATGAAGGGCGTCGCGCATTTCTTCTTCTGTAGCGTCCTGTTTTCCTATTTGAAGATTATGTCGAATGGTTCCGCTCAGCAGACTGTTTCCCTGAGGTACATACACGATCAGGCTTCTCGTAGCTGAAGATACAGGTATGCTTTCGGAAGAGCCGTCACTTTCCTTTAAAATATCTATCTTCCCCTCCTGCGGTCTGACCAGACCGAGAATCAAACGCAAGAGAGTACTCTTTCCTACACCAGTCTCTCCTATGACGGCAGTCTTGCTCCCGGGTCTGAAAACATGACTGAATTTATTGAATACAGATTGTTCCGTTTCAGAATATCTGAAAGTTACATCACATAATGATATGCCATACGCCCGGTCGAATTCTGATGATTCAATTACTCTTTCTTCATTCTCCGCAGGCATCTCATCGATTTCGGCAATACGTGAAAATGACGTGTGTGACTGTACAATCCCGGGAAGAAGTCTTGCAAGCTCCGCCAAAGGACGCTGAATCTGACCGGCCAGCTGAAGATATGCGGTCATTATTCCGAATGTTATCGTACCTTTGTAGAGTCCGGCTATGCCCCAAAGAAATGCGGTAAGATATCCCGATTCAAATCCGGCTATCACTGCTGTTCTTGAATATGCTGTGATATTTGTGCGTTTTCGGATTACACTATATCTTGAATGATGAATAGCCTTTACCGCATCGATAATACGGTTGGTCTGGCTGAACGTCATCAGTAGGATGCGGTGCTGAATACTTTCCTGCATTTTTTCCTGAAGGCGGCTTTCGATGTCACGGATACGTCGTGTCAATATTTTCATCCTGAGGAAGAATATCTTTCCTGCAAAAAGGAACAGGGGTAGTATGACTGACAGCACTATTGCAAGGAGGGGACTGAAATACCAAAGGAAGATGAATGCTCCCGCAAGCTGGAAAATGGTTATGATGACTGTCGGCATTGTCCGGCAAAGTGATTCCGAAGCAATGCGGCAATCATCTGTAAGACGGGAAAGCATATCTCCGGAGTGGAATTTCTCATGTCCCGACCATCTGGAAGACAACACCCTGCTGAACAGACGCTCCTGAAGCCTGTTTTTCATGTCTGCTTCCGAAAGTTCCATTGTCCGGTTGCAGATGGCGGAGCAGACAAGCTCTATGACAAGGGCTGAAATCAAACCTGTGATACATAGTGCAAGACTACCGACAGCACTGCCGGTGGCAATGTCGACTATACGCTTGCTGAAAGCCACGAACACCAATCCCGTTATCACCCGTATCATTCCGACTGATGCACTGAACACTATCCGCGCTCTGAATCCTTCTGTCAGGCAAACAATATAGCTTATCTTCATCTAATTTTCTTTATTATGTCTCTTACCACCTGCTTTATACCTATTTTAACGTAGCTGTAGTAATTATATGTATTGGCGATGGGATCTATCCATAATTTTGAATAGATTCTGACGGAATGATTAACAAAAGAGTGCAGTTTTCCGGCAAAATAACCATCCGGACGTTTGCTCTCTGTTCTTACAGCCCTACCGAAATTTCCCTCTCTAAGAATAAACGACAATATCTTTTCAGATTTTACATCATAATCGGGCGAATAAAACGGACACTCCGGTGCAGGAAGACCTAAATGCCTTACAGCAATAGGAGCGAAGTATTTCCAAGCTCTCAACAGATGGAATTCCCTGAGTCTATTTTCAAGTTCCACCCTGTCAAAACACTTGCTATATGCGTGAAGAAGCATGGTCCAGTCGCAGACGTGACGAAGACCGATACCACCGTTGAGGAAATGATGATACAGATGCATGAATACGAAAACAATACTGAAAATAGGTGAGGGGACCGTGATCGGAACTCCATCTATAACGACACCTTCTCCCGATGTAAGAAGCTCAGTCCTGCTCCATTCCTGAAAATTTCTGTCTACTGACCTCGGAAACAATTGTCCCGCTATCCGGTGCAACTCTATACGTACACCCCGAAGGCGACATCCATAATGCTTGGCATCCGGAATCAATGATTCATCCTTTTCCCAGCCGAATTGCTTGACAGCATTGTATGCCCGGCGATAGTTTTCCACTCCTACATAGAGATCGATATCTCCACATTGCCGCAAAGCTGAATAAGGATATTTACGTGCGTAAGCCTGACCTTTGAGTAATACCGTATCGATACCGGCATCTTTAAGTCTTGTGACCGATTCGGCAACACATCCGTCAAGCAACCGGTGTGTTCGCCGATTGCGTTCCATTATAGCATAGGCTTTACGAATCCAGTCCTTAGGAGGAAGAAGATTCTCAGGAAGAGAAAGAGCGGCTTCCGCCATCAGTATTCCTACTGTCTGCTGCATGGCTATCCTGCCGATCTCATCCCAATTGGCAGAATTGTATGAGAAATGACATAACTCTATGGGTGTCTGCCATAAGGATGACCTTATCAGCGACAGCAACTGACATACAGTATAGGGAGAGACGGTATTATCCTTCATCTTGCTCTATTGGTTCTCTATGTTCAAATATCACTGTTCGATTATTCCGGCTCTCAACCACACATCGATCAATTCTCCGGCATCTTTGCAGGCTGTGGCTTCATCCACATCATAGCGGTCGGTAAGAAGTCTCACGACAGTATTTGAATCGAATTCTGAATCATTCAGAGACTCCCATACATACACGGCAGAATCATTAAGCGATACGAGTCTGTCAAAGGCTATCAAATCAAGACTTTCCGCAACAATAACAGCTTCTGTACCAAGTCTGCGCAATACAAATCCGTTTATTTTTTTCATGATTATATGTACTTTTTAATTTTCCATATTATACGACGAAATGGCAAAAGAGATCTCCATACCGAAGCTATGAGCCTTGATGACACCGACAGGAGTTCCGTCACTTCTCCATTATGGATAACACTAAGGGCTATGCCGAATATATCTTCCCTGCGACATTCTTCCCTCCCATACAAATTACCGTCTCCCATAAGTGTAATAATCCCATTCGTAATCCCGATGATTCTATGCACAACGTAGCGGGATTTGTTGATTCGCGCCAATACAATATCACCTTTCCGCAACGACTCTGCGGGAGCGAGTACCAGCATATCATCCTCGAGAATGAATGGATGCATACTTTTACCTTTGACACGGAGTCTGACTCTCTTTCCTTCAGCAAGATGAGCACGGACTTCATCAAGAAGGACCTCAGTATTTATCGTGCGCCTTTCAGCCATATCCAGTCATTGTTTTCTTAGTTCTGTATGACATAATTCGGCAGCTTCCTGATCAGGAAGACATTCGAGACTGAATACCGGCGTTTCTTCAATGACCTTGATGATTGTAGCATGTACGCCTGCAGCCATCTCATGATTCCATTTCATGCAGGAACAAGACGGAAGTAGAGAGGCATAAGCCTTTATTCCCTTAATTAAAGTGACATTATTGCGAGGAGCCTGATGTAGTCTCACAATACCTCCGACAGGAACTTTCCGATTATTATAGCAAGGTGTCTTTCCGCTCCACGGAGAGCCGTATACATATACCTTCCCGTCAATTATCCGAAGTATGGGATTGTCATCATTAAGCAATTTTGATCCTTTTATGTGCCCTAACCATAGACGGCTGTGTGTGCTCTTTCCCGTGCCACTCTTTCCTAAAAACAGATATCCTTTCCCTTCGTTTTCAATGGCAGAAGCGTGGACGAGAAGGGTGTCATGATTCGAAGATGAGAAAGTATAGAGAAGCATCAGAACTGTGTCAAGTGCATATCTACGTTCACATGGAGATCCACCTATCCACGCTTTCGCCTTGCTGAAGGCATTAGAGATCCAAATACGGCAACACTCAAAACCGGACACTGCAGAAAGACATATTATCAAAGATCCGTCATCACGGAAGAAAATACTCATCTTCCCGTTTTCATCCTCAATATCTATTGTGGTTAAAAATTCAATAGGCAATGAATCCTTTACATCTACAATAGAAAGAGTGAAGAGCTTAGTGTATCCCACATAAGAGTCTGTCTGAAAAGGAGCATATGGTTCAAGCTCCTTTTCAGACAGCATTCCTTT
>CAMWJD010000040.1 GCA_947174515.1 uncultured Porphyromonadaceae bacterium | reverse complement strand
GGGTGTAGATAAGTTTTTATTAAAAATCGCAAATTTTTGGTGTTTACATTCGCAAATTTAAAATAAATTGTGTAATTTTACGCTCGAATTTCCAATATGAAGATTCGAGCCTTTTTTTATCCCCTTCATCACAGAGCAACCCATCAACAACCAACATGTCTGAGCCAATTTATCATATTCCGGCATTACTGCCCCAGACCCTTGAATGTCTTGACATTAAGCCTTCCGGCATCTATGTAGATGCCACATTTGGAGGAGGCGGACACTCGCGGGCCATTTTAGATCGCCTCGGTCCCGACGGTCGATTGATTGCTTTTGATCAGGATGAAGATGCGATAGCTAATGCTCCGGATGACGATCGGTTTACATTTGTAAGAAGCAATTTCCGCTTCATGCCCAATTTCCTGCGCTATTATGGAGTGGGCAGAGTAGACGGTATTCTTGCCGACCTCGGAGTGTCGTTTCATCATTTCGATGATGCGGAGCGCGGTTTTTCTTTCCGCACAGACGCTCCCCTTGACATGCGGATGAATCAGAAAGCACCTGTCAATGCAGCCAGCCTTCTTGAAATATATGATGAAAGAGACCTCATCTCACTTTTCCGCACCTACGCCGATCTCAAAGACCCGACAAGGGTAGCCAAAGCCATAGTGGCGGCGCGGCGGAATGCTCCCATCACCACCACTTTCGCACTGGCGGATGCAGTGAGGCCGGGATTGAATCCTAAATGTGAGAAGAAAGAGATGGCTCAGGTGTTTCAGGCATTGCGCATTGCAGTAAACTCAGAGATGGAGGCTCTTACGACTCTTTTGGCAGCTTGCCCCAAAATACTTAAAGATGGAGGACGGGCAGCCATTCTCACATATCATTCGGTCGAAGACCGGATAGTGAAGAATTTCTTCCGATCCGGCAACGCCGAAGGAAAAGTGGAAAAGGATTTCTTCGGCAATGTGGTGTGCGAGTGGAAATCAATCACACGCTCTCCGATAACCGCAGATGCCGACGAAGTGGAACGCAATCCTCGAAGCCGAAGCGCCAAGCTAAGGGCAGCCCGGCTGATAACCGAAATTTAAGATAAAATATCTCAGATCACTCAGAGAAACCTGACGAAAACAGAAGAATAAAAATATAGGATGGCAAAAACCAATACATCAAAGGGATCCGGAAAAAAGGGCAAGAAGGGGTTCGGAAAGACGGTCACCACTACGGTGAAGCGAAACACCGACGACCTCCGCAACGGGCGTGCTATTTCTGTTGAGTTTTTCAAGCGAAATGCATGGCTGATCATTGCGATCATAACCGCCCTTATCGGTGTGATGGGGCTCCGTTACCGCACAAAGACACGAATGTCGGAAATAAAGCAACTCAGCAGGCAGCTTGAACGAGCAGAAAGCGAAAAGCTTCATGAAAAGGCCTGGTATATGACCCTTATACGCGAGACGGAACTTACCCGACTGACTGCGGAAAAACATCTCGGACTTAAATTTCAGGAGGAACCACCCATCATAGTCGAATGTGAAGACATAAACACCACTACTACTCAAAAATAATCACCTCATGGCTGCAAAAGAAGGAAATAAATATCGCATCTTTATCCGCTATGGAGTGATCACCGGAGCATTCCTGCTTATGGCTTTCGGCATAATCTGGAATATGTTTCGCACCACAGTCGTGGAAGCTAATGCATGGAATGAACGCGCAGAAAAGCAACTCTCGCGCATCGACACCATAGCCCCTGAAAGAGGAAGCATACTGGCAGCCAACGGCAATATCCTTGCTTGCAATGTCAGGGTCTGCGACATAAAGATCGATATGCGACACAATAAAATCAAGGCCATGAGCAAGCAGAATCTGATAGCCAAGCTTGATTCCCTTGCCGACACTCTTGATGTGCGCTATCCACGCTTCGACCCGCAAACGGCCGATGCAACCACACGAAAAGCGAAATCCTGGCGCGTCCGACTTCATGAAGAGATTGAAAAAGCTCCCGATAAACGCACACGCTCGTTGACAATAGCCCGACATAGGCCGCTGGAGGAATTCGACTCTGCCCGTAAATTCGTTTTCATTCGAGACTTCAAGGGCGCCGGTTTTCGATGCCCGCTATATAAGGAAGAACATTCCAGAAGAATTTACCCTTACGGCAAAATGGCCAACCGAAGCATCGGCAGAGTGCATGAAGTGGTGAAAGACTCCACAAAACGAAAAGGTGAAATACATGGTTATTCCGGCCTTGAGAAAGACCTTGACTCACTGCTCTACGGAAAACCCGGCTATGCAAAGCAAGTGCCCCTCACAAAAGGCTACGGCACATGGGTGACCACCCCTCCCACACCGGGCTACGACCTTCTTACCACCATCGACATCGACCTTCAGGACATTGTGGAGGAAAGTCTTCAGGATATATGCTCAGAGACCAACTGCGAATGGGGAACCGCCATACTCATGGAAGTATCAACAGGAGAAATCAAGGCCCTTTCAAGCATAGAGAGGATGACTGACGGCACTTATGGCGAAGCTCTAAACCGCGCGGTGCTTCCTTACGAACCAGGTTCGGTCATAAAACCAATATCCATGATGATAGCCTTTGAGGATGGAATTGTGAGCAGTGTCAATCAGACCGTGGATTGCTCCCCGTTCCAGCGAACAAGCGACCCACATGCTCCCACCGTAAAAACGATGAAGCAGGTGATCGAAATGTCGAGTAATACCGGCATTGCCCGCATCATTTTCCAGAGATATGCCGCCGACCCGGCGAAATACCATGACAGACTTGCCTCAATCGGATTTTTCGACAAGATAAATTCCGGAATTGCCGGTGAGCAAATACCGCAAGTGCGCCGATTGGAGCCACAAAACAGCAAGGGGCAACCAATAACTTTGACATCGCGCCATCTCGACCTGGCACGCCAGGCTTATGGCTACAACACCATGGTGCCTCCTCTGTACACGCTTGCCTTCTACAATGCAATAGCCAACCACGGACGTCTTGTAAGGCCGCATCTGGTGAGGGCTCTGCGCTCGGAAAAAGGAGACTCTATAATTCCAATCAGCTACATCCGTGACCAGATATGCTCGCCTGAAACAGCTGAAAAGGTGAAGCAATGCATCCACGAAGTGGTGTGGGGAGAACACGGAACAGCCCGCCTGGTCCGCGACGACCGGATTAAGATTGTCGGAAAGACCGGTACAGCCTTCCCGGTTGAAAAGGGGCAGTACAATGCCGCAAAAAGACGTTTTGCTTTTGCAGGTTTCTTCCCATACGAAGTGCCGAAATACAGTTGCATGGTTCTCGTGCAAGGAGCGGCCGGATTAAGCGCTAACCGCACTTCCGGACAGGTGATGAAGCAGATCGCCATCAAGATGAATGCCCGCGGACTGCTGCAGGAAACTCCAAGGCTTAAAGCGGGCACTACCGACAATCGGCCGACAATCGCCGCAAGTTTTGGAAATGATTCAGAAAAAATTGCCGCAACTCTCAAACAACCGGTAAAACAGGCAAAAGCAAAACGGGATTATCCCTCCGGGAAAGTGCCTGACGTCACGGGCTACGACCTTCGGTCGGCTGTCAATCTGCTTGAAAGCCGAGGCCTGAACGTGACTGTGCAGGGTGCCGGCAGAGTGGTGTCGCAATCTATTCCGGCCGGCTCGACAGCCGTCAGAGGACAGAAAATCTCAATCCGGCTGGCTATTTAGACGACTACAGACACTACTGCCGATTTGATGACATTGACAATAATAAAAAGGAAAAAACCCAAAATATGACAACAAAATTATCTACTTTACTGAAAGACATCAAGACACTCGAAATTGTCGGGGACATTGATAAAAATATAGTTGCCCTTGAAAGCGATTCGCGCAAAGTGCAGAAGGAAGGATTGTTTGTTGCAGTGCGAGGCGTCACCACCGACGGACATAAATATATCCCGGTTGTGGCATCAGCCCACGTGGGAGCTATCGTATGCGAGACCATGCCTCCTCAGTTTGAACCGGGCATAACATATATTAGGGTTGAAGACTCATCAGAAGCTCTTGGCAGACTGGCATCCGCATGGTACGGTCATCCTTCTCAAAATCTCAAGCTTGTAGGTGTCACCGGCACCAACGGCAAGACAACTACGGCCACCCTCCTTTATGAAATGGCGAGGTTAGAGGGCTTTGAAGCCGGACTCATCTCTACAGTCTGCAATTACGTCGGGACACGGGCTATCCCCACTACCCACACCACCCCCGATCCTATTACCCTCAACAAACTACTCGCTGAAATGGTAGATGCCGGATGCGAATATGCTTTCATGGAGGTTTCAAGCCATGCCGCTCAGCAGAAACGCATCGCCGGACTGCATTTCAAAGGGGGCGTTTTCTCTAATCTTACACGCGACCATCTTGATTATCATGGTTCGGTAGAAAACTACATGAACGCCAAGAAAGCATTCTTCGATATGCTGCCCTCCACAGGTTTTGCCCTTGTCAATATAGATGACAAAGCAGGCCGATATATGCTTCAGAACACAAAAGCAAAAACCTATACCTATTCTCTGCGCGGCGATGCTGACTTCCGGGGCAGAGTGGTGGAAAGCAGACTCGACGGCACGCTGCTCTCCCTGAATGGTAAAGAAGTGGAAGTGCAGTTCACCGGACGCTTCAATGCCTACAACCTTACCGCAGTCTACGGAGCCGCATATTTGTCAGATCTGCCAAAAGAGGATCTTTTGGTCAATATGAGCCGCCTCGTGCCGGTGGCCGGGCGTTTCCAGACTTTCCACGGACCCGACGGAGTGACAGCAATCGTGGACTATGCCCACACTCCGGATGCCCTGGTCAATGTGCTTGATACGATACGCGACATCGTGGGATCAGACGGATATGTCTGCACTGTTGTGGGAGCAGGAGGCAACCGCGACCACGGAAAACGCCCGATGATGGCACAGGAAGCGGCTTGCCGGTCAGACAGGTTGATCCTTACTTCCGACAATCCGCGCGATGAAGAGCCCGAAGATATCATCAACATGATGAAGACCGGACTGAGCGCGGAAGAAATGCGACGCACTCTCTGCATCACCGACCGTCGCGAGGCTATCCGCGCAGCCCTTAGCACTTGTCCCGCCGGTGGCGTGGTGCTCATCGCAGGAAAAGGCCACGAGCCTTACCAAGAGATAAAGGGGGTACGCCATCATTTTGACGACCGCGAAGAGGTGAACGCTTTTTTCAAATCATAATGCATAATCAGCAACGAAGAAATGTTTTATTCCATTTTCGATTACCTACAAAATTACACCACGATCGACTTGCCGGGAAGTAGACTGATGAGCTATATCTCCTTCCGGGCAGGCATCACTTTCAGCATATCGCTATTGATAGCCCTCGTATTCGGACGCAAAATAATCGACCGCCTGCAAAAAATGCAGGTGGGAGAGGTGGTGCGAAACCTCGGTCTGGAAGGCCAGATGAAAAAGACCGGAACCCCTACGATGGGAGGAATCATCATAATTGCGTCGATCATGATTCCTTGCCTCTTATTTGGCAATCTTTCAAATATCTATATGATATTGATGCTTGTGGCCACACTTTGGACCGGAGCGATCGGTTTTCTTGATGACTACCGCAAGATAAAGTATCATAATAAAGATGGACTTAAAGGGCAATACAAAATCATCGGACAAGTCGGACTCGGACTGCTTGTGGGCCTGACGATGTGGCTCTCTCCCGCCATAAAGATGAGCAGCGTTCCCCTCACCACTGAAAAGGAAGCCGTGACAGAATTGACCCAGGCCAGCCTGATCACCTCCACAACCCATGACGGGCCAACAGTAGTGATGGCATCAAGCACATATGATATTGCCGATATGGAAAGGACCGTGCATCCGGTGAAAGTCTACAAGACGCCAGAGACAACTATTCCTTTCGTGAAGAACAACAACTTCAACTATGAGTGGCTGACCTCATGGATTCCTAACGAGAATGCCGCCCATACGGCAGGCTGGATCATCTTCGTGATTGTCGTGATAGTGGCTGTAACGGCTGTCAGCAACGGCGCCAACCTCACCGACGGACTCGACGGACTCTGCGCCGGCACTTCGGCTATAATCGGATTAGCCCTCGCAATCATGGCTTATCTTGGAGGCAACGTAATATATTCCGGGTATCTTGATATAATGTATATCCCGGGTTCGGAGGAATTAGTGGTGTATGCGGCCGCATTTATCGGCTCACTTGTGGGATTCCTCTGGTATAATGCTTTCCCGGCACAGGTTTTCATGGGCGATACCGGATCTTTAATGCTCGGAGGAATCCTGGCTGTATTTGCAATTCTTATCAGAAAAGAACTTCTGATTCCTCTCCTGTGTCTCATCTTCTTCATCGAAGACCTGTCGGTGGTGATGCAGGTGGCATATTTTAAAGTCACTAAGAAGAAATATGGACAGGGAAAGAGAATCTTCAAGATGACTCCGCTCCATCATCATTTCCAGAAAGCCGGCGACAGCAACATTCAAAGCCTGATCAACATACCGAAGCATCCAATTCCGGAATCAAAGATAGTGGTGAGATTCTGGATTATCGGTATCCTTTTGGCTGCCCTGACTTTCGTCACTCTCAAAATTAGATAAAAACAGACTAACAACAACTTCATATGAAGAATCCAAAAGATTTTGAAGGAAAAAATCTGATAGTGCTCGGAGCCGGAGAAAGCGGCGTAGGAGCCGCTGTACTTGGTGAAGCACTCGGCATGAATGTATTCGTCAGCGACAATGGTCCGATTTCTGACAAATACCGCGCGCAGATGCTCCGGCGAGGAATACTCTTTGAGGAAAACGGCCACTCGCATAAAAGAGTCATGGCTGCTGACTATATTGTGAAAAGCCCCGGCATCCCCCCGACAGCCCCATTGGTGATGGAAGCCGCCCAGGCTGGAATTCCAATACTTTCGGAGATTGAATTTGCCGGATGGTTCACCAATGCCAAGATGGTGTGCATCACCGGCTCAAACGGAAAGACCACCACAACAATGCTCACATACCACATTCTTCAGAAAGCCGGTCTTAACGTAGGCTTGGCAGGAAATGTGGGCAAGAGCCTCGCTCTCCAGGTGGCAGAGGAGCAACATGACATTTATGTGATCGAGCTTTCAAGCTTCCAGCTTGAGAATATGTATGATTTCAAGGCCAACATTGCCGTGCTGCTCAACATCACACCCGACCATATGGACAGGTACGATCACAAGATGGAAAACTATACGCGAGCCAAATTCAGAATCGCCCGCAATCAGAGCGCGGATGACTTTTTCGTCTATTGGCTCGGAGATCCGATTGTCAGCGACCAGGTAAAGGCACTTCAGTCAGAAGCAAGGCTTATGCCCTTTTCCGATACGTATGAACAGGACTCTGTGGCGTGGGAAGATGAAAACGGAATAGTGCATTTTGAAATTCCCGGCGAAACATGGGAAATTCCACGTGACAGGATTTCCCTTCCCGGCCGACATAATCTCTACAATTCAATGGCCGCCGGAATCTCCGCTACTCTGCTTTCTATCAAAAGTGACACCATCCGGGAAGCTCTCGGCGACTTCGAGGCTGTGGAACACCGGCTTGAATTCGTGCGCGAACTTGATGGAGTGCAATGGATCAACGACTCTAAAGCCACCAACGTCAACTCTACGTGGTATGCTCTCGACAGCATGCGCACTCCTGTGGTGCTCATTCTCGGAGGCAAAGACAAGGGGAATGACTATTCCGAGATACTCCCTCTTGTCAAAGAAAAAGTGAAAGCTATAGTCTGCATGGGCAAAAACAATCAAAAGCTTCTTGATTTCTTCGGCAAGGAAGTGTCGGAAATACGCGATTGCCACACTCTTGAAGATGCCGTGAATGAATGTAGACGACTGGCGAAAGAGGGCGACACAGTGCTTCTGTCACCTTGCTGCGCGAGCTTCGATCTCTTTGAAAGCTACGAGGACAGAGGGCGCAAGTTTAAGGAGGCGGTCAGGTCTCTTTAAGGCATCTGAAACCTGAAATCAATTATCAAGATGGGAGAAGAAAACCAAAACGGTATTTATATTCGCGAAACGATAGGCGGGGTTCCGGAACAACCGGAATCAAACAAACAAAAAGGGAAGAAGCCCGCGCGAAAACGCAGTGAGGCAGTAGTCAGCACCCTCAAGAGCGATCCCTATATCTGGGGCATTTACTTGATGCTCGTGCTCATATCCATAATCGAACTCTACAGTGCATCGGCCGCTGAGGTAGTGGGATCTAACGTGTATGCCCCTCTGATCAGGCACGGTATGTTTCTGGGTATCGGTTTTGGTCTGCTCTATATGGTGCAACGCCTGCATTATGGCTATATAGCGCGCTTTGCCGGAGTGATCGGAATCCTGTCTTGGCTCGCTTTGGCATATTCCACTTTTATGGGTGTTGAGATCAATGGCGCGCAACGGGCGTTCATGGTCGGGCCTTTCACGGTGCAACCTCCGGAAATAGTCAAACTCACTGTGATTATCTGGTTGGCCGCCGTGCTTGCAAAAAGCCAGATACCCCACGATGTCAAGACTTCAGGAATCGTGATCTCCGCTATCATCGTGGCCGCTTTCGGTGGTCTTTTGGCCCTTAACGGACTGACAAATACTCTGCTTGTGATGGTGGTCAGTGTCTCGATGTTTCTCATCTGCGGTATTCCCCTTAAAAAGATACTTATTGTCGGCGGCGTATATGCTGTCTTGTTTGGTGTGTTCTACGTCAGCACGAAAATGATCAACCGGTCATCGGAATTTGAAAAGGTGGGAGAAACCGAACAAGTCGTCAAAGCTGCTGCCGGAGGCGACCATTCTCTCGGCTCTCAGACTCAAGTCAACCGAATCATACGATTCTTCCAAGGTGTACATCCAAAAGATTCCCTTACAGATGAAAACCGCCAGGTCATCATGGCAAAACTCGCGCAAGCACGAGGCGGAGTCGTAGGAAAAGGACTTGGCAATTCAAGGGAAAGCGTGCGGCTGCCACTTGCATTCTCCGACTATATATATAGTATCGTGATCGAAGAGAGCGGTCTCATCGGTGGCATTTTCCTCATGATATTATATCTTCTGCTGCTCGCAAGAGCCGGCTATGTGGCATATCACCTCAACCGCGCTCTTCCGGCTTTCCTTATATTGGGATGCGCGATACTGATAGTGTTCCAGGCTCTGGTGCACATGGCGATTGTGACCGGTCTTTTCCCCGTTTCGGGCCAACCGTTGCCTTTGATTTCCAAAGGCGGAACTTCAATTTTGGTGATGAGCGTGGCTATTGGCATCATGCTTTCTGTCTCTAAGTATGCCACACGCCAAAAAGAAGGCAAGTCGGCACGTGCCAACGATGAGGTGCGCCATCTCGGTGACGATATGAATGCAATAAATGCTTCGGCCGTGAAATAGGTTATATTAGATTTTTAGCATTATGAAGAAAGAAAAGTACAGAATCCTGATAAGCGGTGGAGGCACTGGGGGACATATTTTCCCGGCTCTCAGCATCGCAAATGCGCTAAAACGACGCCTTGACGCTGAAATACTGTTTGTGGGTGCCGACAACCGCATGGAGATGGAACGCGTGCCGGCGGCAGGTTATCAAATAAAAGGACTCCCCGTGGCGGGATTTAACCGGAAGAATCTGCTCAAAAACTTCGGTGTGCTTCTGAAACTGCGTCGTTCGATTAATATGGCACGCCGCATTGTCAAGGAATTCAAGCCCGACATAGCAATCGGAGTTGGCGGCTACTGCTCAGGTCCTACCCTCAAAGCGGCTCAGAAAGCCGGAGTCCCGACTCTTCTGCAGGAACAGAATTCATATGCCGGAGTCACCAACAAGCTGCTTGCAAAAAAAGCTCACAAAATATGTGTCGCTTATCCCGGCCTTGAGAGATTTTTTCCGGCTGACAAGATTGTGCTTACAGGAAATCCGGTGAGAAAAGATATCCTGACAGCTGCAGTCTCCAAGGAAAAGGCCCGCGAACGTTTTGGCCTGAATCCTAAGATGCCAACCGTATTGATAGTGGGAGGAAGCCTCGGCGCACTTACGCTCAACGAGAGTATGGAAGCCGGAATCAAACGCCTTAACGACGAAGGTATTCAAGTGATATGGCAGACGGGCAAGAATTTTGGTGACCGCGGCATTGCAGCCGCAAAAAATCTTAAAGGTGTAGTGGTCACAAAATTTATCTCCGACATGGCATCCGCATATGCTGCTTCTGACTTGGTGGTATCCCGCGCCGGAGCCGGCTCTATCAGCGAGCTTGAACTGCTTGGAAAACCATCCATTCTCGTCCCGAGCCCTAATGTGGCTGAAGATCACCAGACAAAGAACGCGCGCGCGCTTTCCGATAAGGGAGCCGCCATGCTGGTGACTGATGCAGAGGCACGCGAAAAACTTATCGATGGGATAATGACCTTAATCAACGATAAGGAGCAACTAAACAAAATGAGTGATGAAATAAGAAAACTCGCCCTTCCGGATTCTGATGAAAAAATTGTGGACGAGATTGTAAAAATATTGCAATGAAACTACCAAAAAATATATATTTCGTTGGGGCCGGTGGCATCGGAATGGCAAATCTCGTAAGATATTTCCTTTCAAAAGGATGCCGTATCGCGGGATATGACCGGACTTCCACACAGCTTACGGATGCGCTGAGAGAAGAAGGCGCCGACATAATATTCAATGATGATCCGGAGCTTATTCCCGCTGAAATGACTGATAAAAATGACACTCTCGTCGTATATACACCGGCCGTAGGGGATGACAATAAGATTCTCACAAAATTCAAAGACCTCGGATTCTCTCCCCTGAAACGAGCAGCTGTGCTCGGACTGATCACCTCCGATACCGACGGAATCTGCATCTCCGGCTCGCACGGAAAGACTACCACATCGTCAATGACAGCATGGATTTTAGACCGGACTCCGGGTGGATGCAATGCTTTTTTAGGAGGCATCCTGCGCAATACGGGAAGCAACCTGATGCTCTCACGCGGGAGCAACTATTCCGTGATAGAGGCAGATGAGTATGACCGCTCTTTCCATCAGCTCCATCCCTGGCTGGCAGTGGTCACTTCTACAGATCCCGACCATCTTGATATTTATGGCGATGAAGCGGGATATCTTGAAGGGTTCGCACATTTCACATCCCTCATCCGCCCCGGAGGCTTTCTGATCCTGCACACCGGGCTGAAACTTACTCCACGTTGCGGAGCTGACGTCACTATAGAGACCTACAGCGGTCACGACTCATCCGAAAAAGGCGACTGGTTTGCCGACAACATACGCCGCGAGCCGGGAAAACTCACAATCGACATTCACGGCCCCGAAATATCGATAGCCGATATAAGTCTTGGAGTGCCGGTGGAAATAAACATCGACAATGCAGTGGCCGCCGCCGCGGCTGCAGCCCATGCAGGGGCATCTCCGGAGGAAATCAAGGAGGGACTTGAATCGTTCAAGGGAGCTGAACGACGTTTCCATATCTGGCTAAATGGAATCACAGACGGAAAAACCACCGTTATCGACGACTACGCACACTCCCCGGCAGAAGTAAAGGCCTCAATCGAATCGGTCAGGAAACTTTATCCGGGAAAAGAGATAGCCGTGATTTTCCAGCCACACCTTTACACACGCACCCGCGACTTCGCACCCGACTTCGCAAAGGCACTGTCTTGCGCGGATCGCGTGATCATAACAGAAATTTATCCCGCCCGCGAAAAACCAATCGAAGGGGTGGATTCGCACATGGTGCTTAAAGACGTAAAAAGTAAAAATAAAGAATATTGTGAACGAAAAAATTTGCTTAATTTAATAAAAAGTAGTAATTTTGAAGTGCTTATGACTCTTGGCGCGGCAGATTTAAACGTGATGCTGCCCGACATTTGTCGTATAGTTACAGAAAATAATTAAAATTCAAATCGTTACACTAACGGGATAGCGCTTTTTGGAGTATGTGGAAGACAATTGTGAAATCAATTCTATGCCTGCTGCTGGTAGGGTATGTGGCTTTTGCTTTCGCTTTCGTGCATGAAGAGAATGCAAAGCGTGTCTGCCCCGCCATCGATCTGCGCATCGAGGGGAAAAGTCTTCCCGACAGCATAGTACGCCAAGGAGTAAACTCTCAGCTCGCCAAATATAAGAAAAAGCTGGTCGGACAACAGCTTGAAAAAATCGACCTGCAGAATCTTGAAAATTACTTGAGAAATTTCTCGAATTTCGAATCTGTAGAATGTTCTTTCAATCCCGATAGCCGACTTCGAATCACGGTCGCCCCGATAAAAGCCGAAGTGCGTGTATTCAGCGACAACGAGACAAGTTACTATATCAACCGATATGGCAAGAGAATACCTGCAGACGCGGAATTTTTCATTGACGTCCCTATCCTGATAGCCCCCCGGAAATATGATCAACTTATTCCAAGCGTGCTCAACGTGATAAGATATGCCAATAATGATCCGGACTTAGGACCATTGATAGGATTGTATAAAATCGACGGTCCGAACGATATCATTATCATACCGAGATTGCAGGGACACGTGATCAATTTCGGAGACACGACAAGAATTTCTGAAAAAAAAGCCGCAATACTGACAGCTTACAGACAAATTCTTCCTGCCAAGGGATGGAATACTTACGACACTATCAGCGTAAAATTCAAAGATCAGATTGTGGCTACCAGAAGCAACAAGGCAATCTCCACTCACGGAGCACTTGAAGATGACGGAATAGACCTTGAGGAAGCAACACTTCCTGAAGTTGGAAATATTAATACGAACAACACTGCTCAAGACAACGGATAATAATATATATGGCTACAGATAAATACATAGCAGCCCTTGAAATCAGCAGCTCAAAAGTGATCGGCGCTGTCGGCATTGTCGGCAGAAGCGGTCAGCTTGAGATTATTGCAGTCGAGCAAGAGAAAAGCGCTGACTCCGTAAGATATGGACAAATCCAGAACATTGAAGAGACTTATAATCTCATCAATTATGTTTTGGAAAGACTTGAACGACGTGCCAACATCGCACCCAGGGAAATAACCGGAGTTTACGTAGGTCTTTCCGGACGTTCTTTCAGAAGTATTCCTATCGATGTGTCGATGGCTCTTCCAGATGACACTGAAATAACTGACACTATCATCGACCGTCTTCGTAATAATGCTCTTGACGCTGACATCGACAATTCTCTTGAGATTGTGGATGCAGTGCCTCGCATATTCACGGTAGGCAAGTCTGAGACTCACAGGCCAAAAGGAATGATGGGCAACCAGATTTCAGCCACCTATGACTTGATAGTGGCTCGTCCGACAATTCAAAACAATCTGAAAAGAGTGCTCGCTGACCGTCTCGGCCTCGACATAAAGGGAATTGTGGTCACACCTATTGCCACCGGCTATATCGCTCTCAACGAGCATGAGAAGAAACTGGGATGCATGCTCGTTGATATAGGGGCGGAAACCACAACGGTTACAATATACACAAAAGGAAATCTCGTCTATTACGCCACTTTGCCACTCGGCGGCAGAAACATAACGCGCGA
This sequence comes from uncultured Porphyromonadaceae bacterium, assembly GCA_947174515.1. Lineage (GTDB taxonomy): Bacteria > Bacteroidota > Bacteroidia > Bacteroidales > Muribaculaceae > Lepagella. The sequence goes on along the minus strand of CAMWJD010000040.1, from coordinate 3,615 downwards.
CCTGATGGCGCTCAACGAACTTGAAAACAAGGCTGAAGAGTTGAAGATAAACTTTGGCAATGCCATTGCTCCGACCACTCTCTCCCAAGAAAAGGTGGGCAGACACAAACAGAGCGATATTTCAAATTATGTGGTGGCGCGTGCCGAAGAAATTGTGGCAAATATCGTAGAACAGATCAATTATGCCAACCTCTCTGAAAAGGATATTCCAGAAGGAATTGTGCTTTGCGGAGGAGGAGCGCGCCTCAACGGAATGATGGAGCTGATCGGAAAATTCACTGGACTGAAGGTGCGGATGGCAACACTCCCTTCGTTTATCAAGATGAGCGACATGAATGGCCAAAATATGGAAAGCCTCCAGATGGCCGCGATTATGTATGCCGGAGCTGAGAACGCCGATGAGGATTGCTTGCAAATGCCAGCTCCTGAGCAACCTGAACCTGAAATCGAATCTAAGACTGAAGAGCAGACACAAGTTAAGAAGCCCGACAAAGAGAAGCAACCCTCAAAACCCGGATTCTTCAACCGTTTAGGAAACAAATTGGGGCAATTATTTACTCCAATCGGTGATGATGATGAAGGCGAAGAACTATCATAACTCTACTACCTCAACAAGCATAATATGGAAGATTTTTTCAACGAAATAGACAACCCTTCTGAGTTTCTCGACGATGCCACTTCTGCCATCATCAAGGTGATAGGCGTAGGTGGAGGCGGCGACAATGCTGTCAACTATATGTACCGCCAGAATATTCCGAATGTCAATTTTGTGGTGTGCAATACAGATGAGCAGGCTCTCAAGATGTCGCCGGTGCCAAACCAACTTATTCTCGGATGGGACGTCACACGTGGCAGAGGAGCCGGGAATGATCCCGGAACAGGGCGCCAATGTGCCGAAGCTTCAACTGAAGACATTCGCGCACTTTTTGATAAAAATACCGAGATGGTATTCATCACCGCCGGCATGGGGGGAGGCACCGGAACCGGAGCTGCCCCTATAGTCGCAAAAATTGCAAAAGAGGAAAATAAACTTACTATCGGTATCGTGACAATTCCTTTCCTTTTCGAAGGAAAGAAAAAAATCATGAAGGCTATAGAAGGCGCTAAGGAGATGCAGAAGCATGTGGACGCTCTTCTGGTGATCAACAATGAAAACCTTATTGAGATATATCCCGACCTCAATTTCTTCAATGCATTTGAGAAGGCCGACGACACGCTGGCCAATGCCGCTCGCTCCATATCTGAAATCATCAGCGAGGAATGTTATATCAACGTTGACTTTGAAGACGTCAAGACAACTCTGAAAGATTCAAAGACAGCGATAATCGCGACTGCTTTAGGAGAGGGAGAAAACCGTATTTCAAGCGCGATCAGAAATGCACTCGACTCCCCGCTGATGAAAAAACACGATGTCAATACATCGCAGCGTCTGCTTCTTAAATTCTCATGCAACCGAAACAGCGAACGCCCCATCACGACGCAAGAGATGAAAGAAATACATGCTTTCACGTCAAAACTTCCTGCTTCAATTGATGTGAAGTGGGGTATTGCCGATGTCCCTGAACTTGGCGATAAACTCAAAGTCACTATCCTTGCTTCCGGATTTGACCTTACTCTCGTAGATGGACAAGGCGGAGGGACTGCTGATACTGCCGGAAAAATCGATGATATAGTAATTTTCGGCGACGGTCATGATGATAAAGCCGCTAATGCAGAGCGCGAAAGGGAACAAGAGAAGTTGATCGCTGAAATGTATGGTGCAGATAAGCTCAAACAGCAAATTCAGGATGCCAACAGAGCAAAGTATGCCGTCTTGACTCCTTCTCAATTCGACAATCATGAAGTGGTGGCTCTCATCGAGAGAATCCCGACTTTCAATCGCGATGCCCAGGTGCTTGATGAAATTAAGAAAATTTCAGATGGCAAAGACACTCGTGTGGGGACTTCGCCAAAGGCACAATCAGTGCAAGATAAGGATAATACAAACAATAACGTCATAAGTTTTTAATTAAAAAAATGAATTCTCAATCCTCAGATAAGATGGAAAATCCTGAGAATTTCCGTATGGTGGCAAAGACCTTCCAGGGTCTGGAGGAAGTGTTGCGCGATGAACTTATTAATATCGGCGCTGAAAATGTTGAAGTCGGCAATCGCATGGTCCAGTTTGAAGGAGACCTTGCAATCATGTATAAAGCTAACGTATGTTGCCGCACGGCATTGAGAATACTCAAACCAATAGTGAAGTTCACGGCCTCAAATCCCGATGAACTTTATGATGCGGTCCGTGAGATCGATTGGGAGAAATACATGACTCCCGAATCTACATTCTCAATCGATTCCACTGTGTCAAGTGCAGACTTCACTCACTCAAAGTTTGTCACTTACAGGGTGAAGGACGGTATTGTGGATCATTTTAACGACATCTGCGGCCGCCGACCTTCGATTCGCCTTCAAGGTGCCGACATACAACTCAATGTGCATATTTCGGAAAACCGCGTCACGATTTCCCTTGATTCAAGCGGCGAACCTCTTTCAAAACGCGGCTACAAGGTGGAAAATACAGAAGCTCCTATCAATGAGGTGCTCGCTGCCGGCATCATTATGCTTTCAGGATGGAAAGGAGACTGCGATCTCGCCGACCCGATGTGCGGTTCCGGAACGTTCCTCACCGAGGCAGCCCTCATTGCAGCCAACATAAACCCGGGTATATACAGAGAAAAATTTGCATTTGAGAATTGGGAAGATTTCGATGCTGAGCTATTTGAGGAAATTTATAACGATGACAGCGGAGAACGCGAATTCGCTTATAAAATTTACGGAGGAGACATCGACCCGGAAGCTGTCAGAATAGCTCGCCGCAATGTGAAGAGCGCCAAAGTAGAGAATATGGTGGAGATTTCGTGCAAAAGCATCGAGGATTGGACAGATAACGCCCCGGAGGGAGTTCTGGTCATGAATCCACCCTATGGACAAAGAATCAATCCGACCAACATGACTGCCCAGGCGCTTTACAAAACTATCGGCACATGTCTCAAAAAGAATTTTGAAGGATGGAACGCCTGGATCATTGGGCTTGAAGATGGATATATGAAAGAAATCGGACTTAAACCCTCTGTGAAATATCCTCTTCTAAATGGAGGCCTTGAATGTACTCTCAATGAATATGTGATGTTCAGTGGCGGATATAATGATTTCCGGGCAGATGGAGGCGTAGTGAAGCATGGCGGCAACAAACAGGAAAGTCCAAAAGTGCGTCGTATGTCTGATCGCGAGTGGGAAGATGATGCAAAGCACTTTGATGGCAAAAGCCGCAAAAAAGATTCAAAGCCTCGAAAAGCCAACAACGAAAAACCTCGTCACTTCAATGACGAAAAACCACGTCGTTTCAACGATGAAAAGACACGTCGCTTCAATGACGAAAAGCCACGTCGTTTCAACGACGAAAAGACACGTCGCTTCAATGACGAAAAGCCTCGCCGTTTCAACGATGAAAAGCCTCGTCGCTTCAACGAAAATAATTCTCGCCATTTCAATGACGAAAGGCCTCTCCGTTTAAATGGCGAAAAACCACGTCGGTTGAATGCGGATACACCACGGGCATAAAGCGATGAAAGG
>CAMWJD010000039.1 GCA_947174515.1 uncultured Porphyromonadaceae bacterium | reverse complement strand
TACCTCGTCTGCCTGATACCGCTCGTGCTTGTATTCTGGCTGCGTAAGGTAGTCAATACGCCTTCCGATGCCACCACAGCCTCTTCTTCATCCACTGCCCCGTCCGCGGCCTCTCCCTTGAAGGCTGTCTCCGGAGAGAAAACAGTAGGTGGTTTCTATGTTGGCAAGCTCTGGGCGCTGATCGGAGTATATTTCTTCATCACTTTTGCTTCGATCTCCATTTCCTACTACTGCCCGTTCCTGATCGAGAAGAAGGACTGGAGCGCATCGCTCTCCGGCACCATCACAGCGATCTACTTCCTCTTCATCCTTCTGCCGGGATATTTCCTCCCCTTCTTCATGAAGGTATTGAAGGGCAACACATTCTTCTGGGCAGCGGTAATGATGCTTGCCGGACAGGCACTGTTTGTCTTCTGCGCTGATTCAGTGACGATGTGCATCGGCGCGGCTCTCGTTGGTCTTGGCTACGGTATCTCACAACCTATCATCTACGATAAGGCGGCACAATGTGTCGACAATGAGAAAAAGGCCACCATGGCATTGGCTTTCGTATTGACAGCCAACTATCTCGCCATCGTGGTATCGCCATTCCTCATCGGAGCGCTCCGCGATATCTTCCACGTTGCCGCAGGGGGTACATTCGCATTCCTTATCAGCTTCATCCTGCTGATCGCTTATGCAGTGATTACTTTTGTAATGCGTAAGAAATTTGCATTTTCTGTCAATTCATGATGCGTATTGCGTGGTTGGATTAAATTTAATGAAGCAGTTTAAACTTAGAGCCCATCTCATAAAATTTAATACTATGAAAAGAATATATATTTTTGCCATCGGCTTGTTGCTGTCATCTGCAGGAGCTTTAAATGTTGCCGCTCAGCGCGACAACCGCACTATGGAAAAGGATGTCACTACACTTCTTCTCAATGACAAAGAGGATAAGGCTATGGTGGAGAAAACCATGAAAGAAAACGCGCCTCAATCGCCAAATGACAACGGTCTGCCGCGTTTCGCTATCGTCGGAAAGGACAGACTGTTTTATCTCGGTATCGGCGGTCAGTTTCTTGGTGAAGGCGTTTTCACGTGGGGCGACAATATGGCGTCTCCAACTCTCTTTACTCCGGCATCGCTGACTCCTTCAACTCCGGGCAACGGAGGGAACACTCAATTTGCATGGCAGACATCATCAATCTATTTGAACTTTGTCGCCATGCCGGGAAGTGACAATCAGATAGGAATTTTCTTCAAAGGAAATTTCATGGGCAATAACAATGCCTTCAATTGCTTCCACTTTTATGCTAAATACAGAGGATTGACGGCAGGTTACACCAACAGCTTGTTTACAGATGCCGCCGCCGAGCCTATGACCATCGACTTTGAGGGCCCTAACGGATATCCATTCAGCACTCTTTTCACTGCTTATTGGGAACAGAAATTCACAAAGAATATCTCAGGGGCCATCGGTATCGATGCACCAACGGCCTCAATGACTGCAGGAAGCACCACTGCGTTAATCAACCAGCGCATACCTGCCATCCCTCTCTATCTGCAATATGCATGGAATGATGGAGCTTCGCATGTGCGCCTTTCCGGTCTTATCCGTCCTATGCAATATCGCGATCTTGCTGAAGGGAAAAATAAGACAGAGGTAGGCGGGGGTGTCCAACTGTCGGGAATGACCGGAATTGCAGGAGGACTTAGCGCTAACTTTAATGTCGCATATGGCAAAGGCATAGGAAGCTATCTTCAAGATGACAGTGACCTGGGGATCGACGCTGTCCCGACTTCAAAGCCCGGAGAAATCGAAGCGACAAAGACCTTAGGACTTACAGGAGGACTAAGTTATTCTTTCTCTCCGAAAGTCTCCACCAACCTTACCTATAGCCATCTCGTCAACTGGCTTCCCGATGATGCTGTGATTTCAGACAGTAAATACCGTTATGGCGACTATGTGGCTGCAAACGTGATCTACAACATCAATAAGTTTGTATCAGCGGGCATTGAATATGACTACGGCCACCGCAAAGATTTCAACGGGAATGGCCTGCACGCCAACCGACTGCAATGCCAGCTCGCAGTTACATTCTAATTACGCAGGACCCATATACTAAACGACGAATGGCGCTTGTCGGTCAAGCGCCATTCGTCGTTTTATATGATTCAGTTCAGTAGTGTTAATAAGGACTTGAAAGAGGTTATGCCCTGATGATTGATATTGAGGTTCTGGGCTTCGGCCAAGTAGCGGGCTGATTTTGCATCTTCTCCTATGCCTTTATAGCCCAGAGCGAGCATGTAGAGGCAATGGATGCGGTTCATTTCATCTAAACTTCCGTCCCAAACCTGAAGGTCGGGAAGAGAGACTGCAAAATAGTCCATCTGAACTTTGTCATGAAGGTGCTGTTTGCCATAATCGACAAGACGGTTGAAATAAGAACGAGCCATATTTTCATTGCCAAGCGCACGGAATGACAGTCCTGCATAGAAAATCTTGTCGGGTTTCGCATCGTTATAGTACATAGCGGCAGCCGGTTCGGTAGGGCCTGCAGTCGCCTGCCGGAAACATTCGCAGGCTTCATCATCTTTTCCTAAGGCCCGATAGCAGAGTCCGAGCAGATAGTAAAAATCATTTTCCTGTGCTCCATAGAGTTTCCCTTCTCCGAGATGTTGAGGGTAATCAAGACATTCCTTAAGAAGATCGATGGCATCTGTATATTTACCTTCCGATATAGCTAATTTAGCGAGTTCCACACGTGCTGTCTGATATTGCATAGGCACTTTCCCTTCGCCTCCCTCCCACGGATGGAATATATGGCTGTCGAGTTTTTCTTTAGCTTCTTTATAATTGCCGGTCTGATTCAGAAGTGTGATCTCTTCAAGCACGAGGTCATCACGCATCTCGATAAGGTCGGGATATTTCTGAAGGAAAGCAATACGCTCCGAATGGTCGCGGCCAAGACGCTTATACAGTTGGTCAAGTTCCATGAGAATTCGTGAGTCAGTCTCATCAAGAGCGAATGCCTTCTCCATCACTTCCACAGCCTTTTCGGCATCATTAAGTTTGTTGAAATATCCGAGAGCGAGATTGCGCCATGTACCCGGATATTGAGGAGTAATTTCCGCTGCTTTTTCCCAATTGGATATCGCAAGGTCATACTGGCGCTTGTCGTAGTATAGATTTCCGAGATAGTGATGAGCGGATGCATCATTAGGATTCATCTGAATCGCGGCGTTGAGCGCCAATATCGCTTCAAGACGATTCGGGAAGACAAAATCCCTGCAAGATTCCGATCCCTCCATGAATGATTTCTTAGCGGCCTCGACATTTCCGGCCTGCAGCTGACACCAACCCAAATAGTAGTAGGTCATCGGAGTTACCACATTTTTCTCAATGGCAACAGTCCAGAGTTTTTCAGCCTCATCCCAAAGACCAGCATCTACGAGGTCAAGAGCCACTTCATCATAATTATGAGGATTCCCATGCATAAGAATCATCATGTGGTCGATAATGGACTTGTCATCGGTCAAGAGATATTTAGCCCAGAGACACCCATAATTGAATAGGTCAAGTTGCAGCGATTCATCGCAGAAATCTATCGCTTCCGCTTTCTTGCCCAATTTTGCAAGAATAAATGCTTTTAATGTACGCGCCTTGGGATTTACCCAGTTGCGAAGCAATGAACGAGAAACTTCATGAAGGGCATCTTCCTCCCGTCGCTGCATCGAAGAAATCAGCGCAGACGCGAAATATCCTGCATCTTGCCAAGCCCCATTCCATGTGGCTTTGTAGAAATTATCGTAAGCCTCATCAAAACGACCTTGATATTTAAGAGCAAGTCCGAGATTATAGATCGGCTCCCCTTCATATGGATTCGGATTACGCTTTTTCAAGATTTTTACTGCTTTTTCAAGATATTTTTCTGCGATATCGAAACGTCCCTTGCGTATATACCAAAGTCCTAAGGCATTATTGCATCTCACGTCATCCGGATCACGGCGAAGTCCCTCTTCATAATAATCCACGGGATTGAAAGTGGCATGGCGATACTGCTCAAGGTGAAGGCCGGTGAGATAGAGTTGCTCAACTGTCTTAATTTCTTCCGGACGAAGCGCAGCTTCAGCGGCATCAGGAATCGGGCGGATCTCATCAGGTTCGGCCTCCCACTGCAAAGCGACCTTTCCATTGTTTAATATGACTACTTTTAAATCACTAATCTTTATATCTTTAAGATCTATTTCACGAACATAGACATTTTCAGGATTTATCAATACTTTTTCACTGAACACAGTATGACAATCATTGTCACGGATCAGTATTTCTATGTCTTGTGCGGAAGTGGCAAATATTTTCAAGATAGCCTTATCCTTACCTGATTCTTCTATGTTCATCAAAAGGTCTTTAGAGGCGTTCTTAACCACACCAAGTTCCCGATAGGGCAGGAAATACTGTGTAAATTCCTTTTCTTCATAGGGCATCAGCCAAGAGAAATCAGGTTGATTTTCAGTATATACGCCGGCCATCAATTCTATATACGGGCCATCTTCATCAGTAAGATTCCGATCCCAAGCACGTCCGAAATCGCCATTTCCCCAGGTCCATTGCTTTTTGCCGGGTGAAAAATGATGGTTTGCCACATGAAGCATGCCTGCTTCCGTATCAAACTCATACCCGCCTTCAAAGTTATATTTGGAATTCACGGCCATATAGCTCGTGGGTACAAAAATATTTTTATAGTTGGCAATATCGACACCCGCTGAATAATCCATCTTGTAGTATGTCCCGGTTGCTATCGGGAAGGACGAGACTGCACGTTTCCCATGATCAAACACCGCATTGATATCTGACGGGAACACAGAGCGATAATGGTCGTTGACAGAAACCGCAGGGTTCGCCCACCAAAGGAAAGTCTGCGGCATATCAGTGCCATTGTAAAGCCTCCCTTTTATTTCAAGATAAGCATGACCGGGACGAAGGGTAAATCCCGCTTGACCTCGCTGATGGAACATACGCTCCATTTCATTGACCCATACGGTCACCGACCCATCATTATTCTCTTCGATTGTGCAGTCAACCGGCATATATGTTGAGGGGCGGTGATGTTGAGGCCAGTTGAATTCGATACCACCGGAGATCCATGGACCGGCAAGCCCCACAAGAGCCGGTTTGATCACATGATTATAGTAGACGAAGTGGCGTTGACGGATTTTGTCGTAAGCCATCTGTATGCGACCTCCGAGTTCCGGAAGGATCATCACTTTAATATATTCGTTTTCTATGAATACAGCATTCCATTCGTGATCGGTCTTTTCATTGGCTATTGATTCTATCACCGGGTAAGGATAAACTACACCGCTTGAGCCTTGATAGACACGTTTTTCGAGAAATATGGGGTTCTTTTCAGGAGCTCCGACCTCATAAGTCGGAATGACAACCGTTTCTTTCCAAGCCTTAACCATTGTTTCAGATTTGTTTAAGCGTTTAGTTGTTTAGAAGTTCGTTTTCAAGTTGCTCAAGTGTCTTCCCTTTTGTCTCGGGACAACGGAAAAGGAAGAACACAAATCCGGCGGCACATATAGCCGCATAAATCCAGAATGTGCCGTAGCTGCCAAGACTCGCGTTGAGCAGAGGGAATGAATATGTGAGTGTGAATGAGCCTACCCAAAGTGCAAAAGTGCATGTAGCCACCGCAATCGCCCGAACCTTGTTGGGGAATATTTCCGAGAGAAGCACCCAGGTGATCGGACCGAGTGTCATAGCATAGCAGGCGATAGCCGCCACAACAAGAATTATCATGAAGAAACCGGTGATGTGAAGCCAATAGCAAGTGCCTAATATACCATATATTATTGCCAGGCCACATGATCCGATCAACATAAGTTTGCGACGGCCGAGACGATCGACAGTATAAATCGCCACAAAAGTGAAGATTACATTAGTAATGCCGGTGAGCACGATATTAAACAGCATCTCTCCGAGGTCATATCCTGCGTCTGAGAAAATCTCCTGTGCGTAATTGAAAATTACGTTAGTGCCACACCATTGCTGGAACACTGCAATTACAATACCCAAGACCAATACCGGAATAAACGGACGGCTGAAGAGGACCTTAAGACCACCCTGAGCTATTTGTCCCGATTCTGCAGCACGAATCGCCTCCAACTCTTGTCGGGCGTATTCTGCACCCCCGATATTGGCAAGAACTTTTTCAGCTTTCTCACGCACACCTTTCATGGCCATCCAACGCGGACTTTCCGGTATGAAACAGGCAAGGATAAGGAAAGCCGCTGCAGGAAAGGCCGCGCTCCAGAACATCCAGCGCCATCCACTCTGCACATTCCATGACGCAGCGTCAGGAATAGTGGTTCCTGCAGGCATGGGTTCGGCAATGAGCCAGTTGACTATCTGAGCGGCAAGAATACCAAGAACTATTGTAAGCTGATTTATCGACACCAATTTCCCACGCACATGTCCGGGCGAGACCTCGGCGATATACATAGGGGAAAGACCGGAGGCGATTCCTATGGCAATTCCACCTACAAAGCGGGCGCATAGAAAACCACCATAAACGTTGAAGGCTCCCGTAGCATATGCCGAAATAAAGAATATGAATGCGGAGGTGATAAGAAGTGGCTTACGCCCAAGACGATCGGCCAACGAACCACAGACCATTGCTCCGACAAGACACCCGAGAAGGGCGATGCTCATGGCAAGGCCCTGCTGTTCGGGAGAATCGGTAATTCCGAAAAAAACTTCATAAAATGGTTTTGCTCCTCCTATCACGACCCAGTCATAACCAAAGAGCAGACCACCCATAGCAGAGACTATGCATATGAAGTAGATGAACGAAGTGTTGAATTTTTTCATTTCCATGATGTTTATTTTGCTACAAAATTACGTTAAAATTCTTTTCCCAAAAATGGATATGCTGCGCTATTAACATGGACTATTTTATTATTCTATTTTTTTATTCCATTTATTATTCATAAATTTGCACAAAAGAATTTTTTCCATGAAACTCAAAGATGGATTCTCCGGAGAGCATTCGTTGGTGCTCCCTCAAATGATAGTGAAACTGATGGAGAATGACCCTATGACATCAGCCCTTCATCTCACAGATCTTGGTTATTATCCTAAGGCGGCCCATCATTTTCGCGAACGCGTCAGGCCTATAGATCAATATGTATTCATCTATTGCGCAGACGGTTGCGGTTGGTACGAGCTAAACGGCCGACATTTCGATGTGTATGCTGATCAATTTTTCATTCTGCCTGCCGGGGCGCCACATAAATATGGTGCGGACGAAAATAATCCATGGACTATATATTGGATTCATTTTGGCGGAACTATGGCTCAGCATTATGCGGCGCATAACATCTCACCTGTATCCTTAAATCCCGGGGTGACTTCAAGAATAAAAAAACGCAACGAATTATTTGAGGAAATTTACAACACCTTGAATTCATCAATGACTCTGGAAAGTCTGCGCTACGCAATGGGGGTGCTCCACCATTATTTATCAACATTGGCATTCTTAAATGAATATCGAATGAGCGGCCCGGAAAAATTCGATACTTCAATCGTGAAATCAGTAATACATTTCTTATCGGAGAATATTGAAAAGCGACTTACACTTAAGGACATCAGTGATTTTTCAGGGTTTTCCGTATCATATCTTTCAGCCATTTTCAAAGCAGAAACGGGGTATAGTCCACTCACTTATTTCAATCTCCTAAAGATTAGGCATGCCTGCGACCTGCTGGAAAACACCGACATGAAACTTAATCAAATAAGTTTCAAGCTCGGAATCACAGATCCGTTCTATTTCTCCCGACTGTTTACAAAGATTATGGGAATGTCGCCCAAAGCCTACCGCACTCGCCCCAAAACTTGATACACTTGAATATTGTATGGTAAAAAAATTGTAATCTTGCATATAAACCCACACCGAATATAACATGAAAAAATTATTGTCGATGCTCCTGGTAGGCGGGCTGTCGGTAACACTCCCGTCAGACCTTTCCGACTTCAGATCCGCATTGGTATTCCGCATCGACTAAGGCAAGTCTATTTCTTTTTGAGGATGAGCACGGCATCGGCAAAGCCGGCCTTGGCGTCGGTCAGATCCAGAACCGCTTGCCAACCTTTGTTGTTGATCCGTGGTCTCTGGATACGTGATCTTACTGATACAACCACACTGCGCCCGTCGTCTGCCTTCTTTGCTCCGGCAGCGAACATCCCTACAGGACTTTGCACCTGCATTGCAAGTGCATCTATCGACTTATCATCCACATAATATCCCTCCGGAATATTCAAGGTGATATTATAATTTTCCTGCGAGGCAGCCCCGAAATCAATGTCAGCTTTCCGTTGACGTTCTATTCCTTCTATCCGATGGTTGTCGCCCGCAATGCTGCCAATTTTTACAATAAGTTCATCTCCGGCAGCAGTTACGAATTCCGGGATTTTCGTATCAAATGACAGACGGAAATCAGGATTAATCGGCGTGACACCGAATTCTTTCACCTTCACATTCGAGATCTCAGCATCATCGCCCACATATATCTTGCCATATAGATTTTCCGTACTCTCCTTTATGCCCTTATCATATTCTACCGCATCGATTATTTTCTTTTTGAATCCTTTGGAAGAGTCAATACCAAGATAATCCTCCATTGAAGCCATCCAGTTTCCTACAGTGATGAATTCTTCCGATATGCTTTTTGTGGCGCCGGTAAAGGTAAGGTCGTTGTTGATAATGGCTTCATTGTCGTCGCCAATGGTGACAAGGGAATTGACCGATATCTTATTGTCGCCATGTTTAGAGGTGGGAGTAGTTATGACAGTTGGTGTTACAGCTTCCGAAAGATGGTCTTTGTTGCCCGGGTAGGAGCCACACAGTTGTCCCTGATATATAGCCGGCAACTCTCCGGGCATAAATGAGTCAAGACTATTTCCAAGAAACAGCTTGCCGTCGACAAGCACCCCGAAGTCCGGCTGACGCCAGTTTAGAATTTCGTTTGTCGGCACGTCAGTGGTAGGGGTGATAAATGCCACTCCCACTGTTTCCGCAAGCTTTTCCTTCTTTAAAATGTCGCTTACTATTGCTGCGAGCCAATAATCTGAGGTGGATTCATTCTTCTCGGCATTATTCACATAGTTTGCGGCGGCCCATGCTATATTCAGGAGTTCATCATTAGAGGCCTCGGGATGAGCCTTACGGTAGTCTTTTAAGATACGTCTTATCTTACCCGGCAGATTCGACTTTTCATAATCGGCCTCGGCTAAACCGGCAGCGATGTCGCGAAACATTGTGCCCACGACAGGATTCTGATACAGTCCTCCCCCTCTTGAGTACTGGGGATAAAATCGATAGGGAGAGGTATTATTCAGTATATAAAAGTCATAGAAAGGGAGTTCCCTTACTTTATTGACATAGCGTTTGTCGGTCAGCACCGGTATGTTGCTTCTGCGCAACCATACCGAATTGTCGCCGGAATCAGTCTTTTTTGTGTCCAGTTCAGGCACTCCGTTGTAGCCCCTGAATTCCACTGTAAGTCGCGGGTCGAATATCCCTTCTATCACGACATCAAGCACCGGATAATCGGCACTGAGCATAATCCTCTGCTTCGGAAGATCGAGTTCGTTGACCAAGCATTTCTGATAACTGAAATATTCCAATACATCCCCGGGCTCAAGCCCCGGGATATCTATGATCCTCGATGATCCCTTCTTGCCGCCACCTTTCTTGCCTTCATCTATGACGAAGGCCTTAGACAGATCCACCTCTGTCATTGTCCCATCCGGCTTATAAATACGCGCACCGAATGCATGGTCGGCCTCTGCCAGACTTTTGCGGAAGCGGACTTTAAGCCGGCTCGACTCCCCAAATTCATGCTTGGAAAATTCCTCCACAGCTTTTGAATCAAGTAGCTTCACCATACGGCGAGTGAACAATTCGCTCTCTGAACGTGTCTCGACTCCTCTTATATCATCTGAAGCCTTATAGTCGGCACAAATATAATTGTATTCACCGATTATCACTGCAGAGACTCCCTCTTTCAACGAATCAGGAATCTCGCGATGTGGGTCGAAAAGATCCGGACGAGTATTCCATACTTTCTCCGCAGCCTTGCGGAAAAACTTCATATCGGCACCCATCGTAATAACAGGCATCAATGCCACCATGCCCAATGCCAAGAGCATTCTTTTGATTTTTATCATAATATTATGGCTTTCATATGTTTGTCAGCGGGTGTTAAAGATCAATCGGTTTCAGTATTATCTGAGTATCGGATGCACGTCGCATAGCCTTTACTCCGGCATTGCGATTCTCAATTTCACTTACATCTGCCTCTAAAGCCTTAGTCTCAATTTTCGCAATGCACTCAAGCACACCGTCATTTTCTTCATAGACTATTGTGGCATCAAACCAATCATCTTCTATTTCTAATGGAGCCGGAATGGCTTCCACTTGATATCCTTCCGGTATCTTAACCAGATACTTGTAACTGTTTTTATATCCTGACTGTAGGGTATAGGGATGCTGCCTGCCCCCTGTGTCTACTTGCTCAAGCATAGCGTCTCGCAGTGGCTGCAGGTCAAGGTAGATTTTTTCTCCAATTTTCTTGGCGGCATTTTTCTCCACCACCTTTCCGCTTATAATGATTTTCTTCTGTGCAGGATTACATTGCATGTCGATTTCAGTGGCTTCTCCGCTTTTGCGCGGATAATTTAATATTTTCTTGGCAAGCACCTCCCTATTGCGAGGCTCCGTATTTGCGGATGCCTCCAGAAAAACTGATTTCTTAATTCCCTGGAGTTGAATGTAAAGTTCCCCTGCAAGGTCATTGCCATCGATGCTGTATACGGCATTGATATGTTCCCCGTCCTCCTTTATTCCGGTGTCAGGCACGCGCTCAATGATGCAATCCTCTCCATTTTCGATGATAACCTGCCTCCCTCGGATAGATGGTGGAATATATCCGGGGGCCGTCCATGTAGTGGTACCGTCAAGAAAAAGCGTGGTGTCCGGAAGGACGCATGCAGCTATAACATGATTTCCGGAACATAACGCGGGCACTTTCTCCCATTCAAAGGGTATGTCTCCGTTAGTACCTGTCCACACCAGTCTCCCGTCAAGTCCCACGCTCTTCAGAAGAGCCTTGATTAAATTAGCAGAGCCCTTGCAGTCTCCTGCGCGGTTCTTGAGCACATCAGGAGCCGTTTCCGGCCGAAAAGCATATTCCCCATGTTCAATAGCACGATACCGTATGTTTCGGCGCACCCATGAGGCTATGCTGTCGGCAATCCCTTGTGGAGAAGAGGCTTTGGCTGCTATTCCCGATGCCAATTTATCGATTTCCGGGCCTCCGATGTCGGATCCTTCAGTATACTTACGAAAGTGATCGTAAAGTTCTTGAACATTCCGAAACATCCCTGTCACGATTAGCTGTGGCGCAATCATTGAGGATGAAGGAGCACCTTTCTCGTATTTAAATGCCGGAAGATTTATAGCTGTAGCTGTGTATTCTATTGCTCCGTCAGGTAGTTTCTCATGCGTGAGTACAATATTGTCAGGCAGACAATAAGGATCCACCTTGATTTTCTCTGCAAGCTTTGCCGGAACCTTGATGATGGTTTTGCCTTGGGCAATAGGATAGGAGGATGCAAGATTGACTTGGCAGAAATGTTCGGGAGCCTTATAAGTCTGCTGGAAAGCGACTTTCACTTTTTTATCCTTTTTCACCGGCACATGCATATAGCATATTCTCGATCCATCGTAGAATACGTCAGAACTTTGCCAACTGCGGTAATAGGGTTTGGCTCCCGGAGCAGTTGCCTTATCAATAGAGATGTTGTCGTTGTAAAATGCTACGGCATCCGCATAGTCATCCTTACGGAGCGAGGTAAAAACAGTCTCCTCTATCGATTTAACGTATGCAATTTCTCCGTTTTTCTCCGAAATAATATATGTGTTCAGTGCTTCATCGATCACAACATTTTCTTGCGTATCAGTGGTTGATCCCAAGCCAACCAGCCATCCCGCTACAACGGCAAAGACAGCCAACACACCTCTTAATCCATCAAATCTAATCATACGCAATTAACTTAGGTCAGTATCCGAATACAAAGCTAATAAAAAATCCCCGATACTCAAAATTTTTCATAAAAAACAATATCTGATTATTCTATTGATTTTTCTCAAAAATTTTTACGGACCTTACATACCTTAGTCAGTCGCGTTTGCCATATAACTCCAGAGGAAAGCAATACACTTATCTTTGATAAATTGCCAATGAAAATGAATCAGCATACAATAGATTGATAAATCTTGATTTTTTTGCAACATTTCAAAGAACGAGGGGAAGAATGTCATCATCTCAAATTTGAAGCGATGCATGTCGCGTTTTATTTGCAAAAATGGAGAAGATTTGCTAATTTTGCGATATGAAGAATTTTACGACAAGTATGCCGGCACTGTGGGTCTGTGGCGTCCTGATGATGCTTATAGGATGCGGGAGAAATGAATTCAAAATAGATTTTGAGTTTCCTAAAGATCATATAGGCAATTATCTTATCACATATTATGCCTGGAACTCTCATGAAGGCAGATGGATGGAACAGACAGCCTCAATTCAGGAAGGGACAGCATCTGTAGGATGTGTCACACATCTTCCCACACTTGTCTACATAAACGACGCATCTTCTTCCAATACAATGACAATTTATGCTGAGAGGGGAGATAAAATCAAGATTTCGGGAGAGGGAATGGATATGAAGGAATGGACGGTCAAAGGGAATGGCATATCAGAACGATGGTCCGTGTGGCGCAAGGATGCGTATTCAAAGAAAAACGATAAAAAAGCTTTTGAAACGAGCATAAAAGAATATGTCGAAAAAAACTCATCTGATCCTCTATCTGCGATTTTGCTCCTTACGGAATGGGACAGACGGGCTAACCCCGAAGGCTTCGTGAAATTGTGGAATTCAATTGATAAATCTGTCAAGACTCAGCAACTGATCGAAATGTGCGGTGCTCCAGACCTTCTTGGACTTGTTTTCTCAACACAGGCCGACGGGAAACTCTCTTATTCCAAAGACTCCAGGTTAAAATCGATAATATTAAGGACCTTTGACAATGGCATTGATACATTGAAATTTAACAAAGCCAAGGGAAGTCTGCTTTATTTCTTTTCCGATAGCAATTCATCCGGATCGGAAATAGCGGATAGCCTCCGGAAGCTGACAAAACAGTATCCAGACTCGGCCAAGAGGATTATATGTGATATTTATGTAGATTCAGACAGTATGAAATGGGCCTCCGCTATAAACAGAGATTCACTTAAGGGTGTTGTAAGGGCTTGGAATCCTTATGGCATTGCTGAAGAGAGGATGGCTAAGCTCGGAGTAGTGCGTCTGCCTTGGTATATAGTCAAGGATAAGACCGGAATGGAGACCTATGCCGGCGATGATATAAAAATGGCTGTCTCCTCATTCCGTAGAGAAATGGATAAAAAAGAAAAAAAATAACCGATGTTGACTAAAGTTTATTCAGCAGCTATTTCCGGTATTGATGCCATTCTTGTGACAATAGAGACTGCCGTGCAGAAAGGGACCACGTTCAGCATAGTCGGTCTTCCGGATACAGCGGTAAAGGAAGCATATACCCGTATCACCACAGCTCTTCAGCAAAGTGGCATCGGATTTCCACATAAGAGCACTATAATCAATCTTTCTCCGGCTGATGTCAAGAAAGAAGGAGCCGCGTTCGACCTCCCTATGGCAATAGGAGTGCTTGCGGCGAATGAGAAAGTGCCGTCAGAACATCTGTCGGAATATATGATAATGGGAGAGCTTTCGCTTGATGGGTCGGTGCTTCCTGTAAAAGGAGTACTGCCAATGGCAATTAAAGCCCGCGAAATGGGTTTCAAGCGTCTTATAGTGCCGGATATCAATGTCACTGAAGCCGCTGTTGTCAATAGAGTGGAGGTATATGGTGTCAAGAACCTTGCGGAGGCAGTCGGAGTGATTGCCGGGACTTCGGATATCAATCCTACCGTAATCAATACGCGAGAGATCTTTGCAGCCGAGTCAGAAAATTTTGATTTTGATTTTTCTGAAGTCAAGGGACAGGAAAGTGTGAAGCGGGCTTTCGAAGTGGCATGTGCAGGCGGACACAATATTCTTATGGTAGGTCCTCCCGGGGCCGGCAAGTCAATGATGGCGAAGCGCCTGCCATCCATTCTTCCTCCTCTTAGCCTTGCTGAAGCTTTAGAGACAACTAAGATACATTCCGTAGCCGGAAAACTGCATCGCGGGTCGATGTTGATGACGAAGCGACCGTTTCGCACGCCACATCATACCGTCTCGCCGGTGGCGTTAGTCGGCGGTGGCACCAATCCTATGCCCGGAGAGATTTCTCTTGCCCATAATGGAGTCCTTTTCCTTGATGAGTTTCCTGAATTCAGCAGGACTGTTCTGGAGGTGCTTCGCCAACCGATCGAAGATCGCACCATTACTGTCTCAAGAGCAAAGTACACGGTGGATTATCCTGCCTCTTTTATGTTGGTTGCATCGATGAATCCATGTCCATGTGGATATTATGGTCATCCCACAAAGAAATGCACTTGTCAGGCAGGAGCTGTTGCAAAATATATGAATCGGATAAGCGGTCCTCTTCTCGACCGTATAGATATTCAGTGCGAGATTGAGCCGGTGGCATTTGATGATATTGCAAATAGGGCTCCAGCGGAGTCAAGCGCAGCCATCAGGGATCGTGTGATCAGGGCTCGTACTGTCCAGAATCTCCGCTTTAAGGCGGAAAAGGGGATATATTGCAATGCGCAGATGAATTCGCGGCTGCTGCATCAGTATGCCTGGCCCGATGAGCAGGGGCTTGCCAAACTAAAGGACCGCATGACGAAGCTGAATATGTCGGCGCGCGCCTTCGATCGCATACTGCGCGTAGCCCGCACCATCGCCGACCTCGAATATGCAGGCACAATGCAGGGGGAAGAAGCTGTCACTGCCCCGGTCTTGAGCCGGCACATCGCCGAAGCCATCGGCTACCGAGCCCTCGACCGTGCCTCTTATGGCCGGATATTCTAACACTCATTCTAAAAGCTAAAGCTTTTAGGCAATTCCAAATAAACAAAACATTCGAAAAAGCGTAGGAGCGTTAGCTCATATTCAGATTACTTATAATATCATGAAATTACCGAATTTCAAAGATTTGAAGGATGGTCTTGCTGGGTATTTTGACCTTTCAGCTGATCTGCTGCCTCAGGAAGAGGCGGAAAATGCAATACGCGAGGGAGTTTCATTTCGCGGAACTAATATCATAATCCTTATTATCGCCATATTCATTGCTTCGCTTGGCCTTAACACCAATTCTACGGCGGTCATAATCGGCGCCATGCTTATTTCACCGCTCATGGGACCAATAATAGGCCTCGGGCTTGCTGTGGGAATACAGGATTTCGAATTGATGAAACGATCGTTTCGAAACCTGCTGGCGGCAGCATTCTTCAGTATCATCACTTCATGCATCTATTTCTTGATTTCTCCGGTCAATGAAGGTCACAGTGAACTACTGGCACGAACCTCCCCTACTATTTATGATGTCTTCATCGGCTTTTTCGGCGGCTGTGCCGGAATTCTTGCCATAGGAAGCAAAATAAAGGGAAATGTGATTCCAGGCGTTGCAATCGCCACAGCCCTTATGCCTCCTCTATGTACGGTCGGGTATGGTCTCGCCACATTTCAAATGAATTATTTCTTTGGCGCTTTATTCTTGTTTTTCATAAATTCTGTTTTCATAGCATGCGCCACCTATTTAGGAGTAAAGCTGATGAAATATCATATCAAGGACTTCTCCAATCCGATAAGGGCCAAAAGGGTCCGGAATCTCGTGTATACCATCGCGATTCTGACCATGATTCCATCTTGCTATCTTACCTGGAGAATGTTTCAGCAGTCTAAATTTAATTTGAATTGCGAGCGATTTGTGGAACAGCAGTTTAATTTTGAAGGAACTCAAGTGCTTCATTCGTCAGCGGCAATAAAAGGGAACAACCGGACTTTGACAGTCAGTTTGATCGGCAAGGTGCTTCCTCAAGACTCATTGGTACTCGCTCTGACAGACAAATTGCCTGACTATCATCTTGAAGGCACAAAATTGAAAATAATCCAAGGTGATGCAGGCGACAATATGTTTGACGCTACAGAAGCGACCTCTACCATGCTGCGCGACATGTATCAAGTGACTCAAAACACCATCAATACCCAACGTGAGACCATCGACTCCTTGCGCGCGATAAATGCCGACATATGCCGCAATGACACTATTGGAGCCACAATCTCTCCTGAATTGAAGGTTCTGTTTCCTGAAGTGGCGGACATAGCTGTGACGCGTGCTATAGTGAGCAATGTCTCCACCCGACAACTTGACACGCTCAATATTGCGCTTGTACACTACTCAAAACCGATGAACAAGCTCCAGGGCGAAAAGTTCCTGAAATATCTTGAAGCCCGCCTTTCAACTAAATCCATCAAGATAGTTTCGACTGACTGATTCCCGACATATACCAATTCTTTACAGATTCCTTTCACAATATAATCTTGATGTCGTGGCCATCGCCGAAGCCATCGGCTTCCTACCCCTCGACCGTGCCTCTCATGGCCGGATATTCTGAAACCACTTCTGCGCGCACTAAAGTTTGCGCCTTAGACAAAAATCCGGGCTTTAGCGAGTTGAAAAATTCAAAAGTAAATTTTTGTCTCAGTCCCAAGCTTCAGCGAGTTGAAAATACAAAAGCTAATTTTTTGTTTAGGATCCGAGCTTCAGCGAGGGAAAAAGTATTACTCATAAATTCTAATTTCAATGGACAGAATCTGGACTGGAAATAATCGAGCTTCCTGGCATGACTATACTTCTCGGTGTATATATCATTTAACTTTGATGAAGCATCCTGAAGTCCCGGCATTCGGCATGCTTGCTGGTGATTGCCATTTGCCTATAGGCTCTCCGGGAAGTTCCTATATCCGCGTTTCAGAGATTGGATTTGCCATAAAGCAAAGTCTTCGCCATATTTCCGATATTCACCCTGCATTGCGTCTTTTCCAATACGCACTCATGCCCGATCATCTTCACATTATTTTATCAGTGGAGGTTGAACTTGATGAGATTGTAGGGCGCAAGCTTGGAGCCTTCAAGGTTGATGTAAATCATCGAGTTGGGATTGATCACGTCTTTGATAGAGGATTCAATGATCAGATATTGACAAAATCACGAAAACTCGATATAATTTACAATTATCTCCGATCTAATCCCTACCGCCTGGCAATCCGTAAAGCCTATCCCGATTTCTTCACCAGATGCAATAATCTGATCATAGGTGATGCTCCCTGCCGGCTATACGGCAACCTCCATATCCTCGACAATCCATTCAAAGACCAGGTGATAGTCCATAGGGCTGATGATGATCAGACCTTTCTTGCCAATAGAGACCGCTGGCTGCATACTGCCGCCAATGGTGGAGTATTAGTCTCTCCATTTATAAGCCAGAGAGAAAAATCAATTAGAAAAGAAGCTGAATCAACAGGAGGAAAACTCATACTCATCACCAATCGCCCCTTAGGAGAACGGGAAAAACCATCCGGCAAAGACTTTGACCTTTGTGCCCAAGGGCGCCTGTTGATAATCGCTCCCACAACTCCCATGCCTCTTGACCGTTCATCATGCCTAAAAATGAACGCCCTCGCCCATACCATTACTTTCGGTCTTTAACCCCGATTCTCCAAAGCAGATTTTTGTCTCAGCCCCGAGCTTCAGCGAGGAGTAATATGGCAGATATAGATGTGGACTTCTGCGTCACTGTCTGACATAGATAGGGCTATGCGAGATGGCTTTTCTTATATATCGGCTATAACAACGCAGTGTGCTGTAGGTGTAGTAGGTGATATATTCTATACTTATAATGGGCTCTTTCATTTTGCTTTTAGGAGATTACCTCTTAAAAAGTATAAAATATAAGATTTTTACAAAATGTAAGCTCCATATTTACATTTATTTCAATCTTTTAAATCCGGGATAAAAAAGTGTAATGAACTATTTTGTTGCAGAATTGTTGCACCGATATTTCAGTGTGTTTCAATAATG
>CAMWJD010000038.1 GCA_947174515.1 uncultured Porphyromonadaceae bacterium | reverse complement strand
AAGAATCAGGAGAACTGATGAAATCATTCTTCCAAAAGAAAAGAGGCTCATGAGCTTCTTTTCTTTTTTTAGGCATATTGGACTAATTAGTCTTATTAGTCTTATTAGTCTTATTAGTCCTATTAGTCCTATTAAAATTCTCTTGTTACAAAAAAAATAAGCTTGTTACAAAAATATTTCAAATTTCTTACAAAATAATTTCTTAAAATGAAATTTTTTGATTAACTTTGCGATACAAACAAGGAGACAAGTCTTAAACTTCGATCCAAGATAAAGAAATCTCTCAAGAAAACCTAATCGTATGAAAGGAAAAGCGTGGATAGAGGCCTTACGCCTCAGGACATTACCGGTAAGCATAGCAGGAGTCCTCGCCGGAACCGCAATTGCCATCGCTTATGACAATTTTAATTGGAAACCTGCGCTTATCTGCTTGATTTTTGCATTGGTTGCACAAATCGTAAGCAACTTCGCCAACGAATATTTCGACTATAAAAACCATATCGACAAAAAAGGGCGTCAGGGTTTCCGACGTGGCGTGACAGAAGGCGACATATCACCCGACAGCATGAAACGCGCCATGATTATTCTAATGGCAGCCGACTGCTTGCTGGGCCTCTCCCTTACATATTGGGGAGGCTATTGGCTTATCGCAGTGGGAATAGCGATCGTGATTGCAGCTTTTGCTTATAGCGCGGGGCCATGGCCTCTTTCCCATCACGGACTTGGAGATGAGGCTGTCATAATATTCTACGGAATTGTTCCTGTCACTCTTACAGCCTATCTGCAGTGCGGAGACTGGACCGGAGGCTCGATGGCCGCCATTTTAGGAGAAATGTGGAAAGTGGCTTTGACCGTCTCCTTAGGCGTCGGGCTATTAGGAGCAAACGTTTTGATGGTCAACAATATTCGCGATGTGCGCGACGACAAGAAAGTCAACAAGCGGACAAAAGCCGTGATTTTCGGAATCAGAACAATGCGGATTGCCTATATTATTTTTGCATATGCAGGCCTGTCGCTTATATGGTTTGGGATGAAAGAAGCCCTAAACAGCTGGGCATGGGCCGGATATGTGGCGGTCGGCATATGGTTTATCCCTATAATAGTGGCCCTCTTTAAATTTAACGATTATCGCCTTAACAAAGTGCTTCGCTACACAGCGCTTCTCCTTCTCATCACTATTATATGGACCCTCTTCAACGCAATGATCAACTTTGACTCCCTGCATGCCAATCTCGCACATCTCCCCTTCTGATTGCAGTGACACAATAAAAAATAGGGCTCATGCCATTGGCATGAGCCCTATTTTTATGCAATTTCTCACTTGCTTGCGATGCTATCTGAAACTGTCAGTGAGTAACGACCTTTGGCACGACGACGAGCCAAAACTTTGCGGCCATCGGCAGTTGCCATTCTTTCACGGAAGCCGTGTTTGTTGATTCTTCTGCGGTTAGAAGGCTGGAATGTTCTTTTCATTTTTATGACGTTTTAATTATTTCAATTGTCTACATATTACCTTTCGGACTGCAAAATTAGTGAATCTATTTGAATTTGCCAAAAAAATCATCATTTTTTCGCACTTCCAGGCTCAAAATCGTATCTTTTAATGCATCAGATACATTGCAATTAGGTTTTTTTTTGTAATTTTGCACTATAATTTGAACTACATAAAACTTCTAAAGATATGATGAACGCTCAAGACATCAAGAACGGCACATGCATCCGCATGGATGGCCAGCTCTATTTCGTTATCGAATTTCTCCACGTGAAGCCCGGAAAAGGCAACACATTCATGCGTACAAAACTTAAAAACGTGGTCGACGGCCGCGTTCTCGAACGTCGTTTCAACATCGGTGAAAAACTTGAAGACGTGCGTGTTGAGCGCCGTCCGTATTCCTACCTGTATCAAGATGGAGATGACGATATCTTCATGGATCAGGAGACCTACGATCAAATTCCTATCAAACGCGACCTCGTGACCGGCGCTCCTTTCATGAAGGAAGGCGACATCGTGGAAGTCGTGCGTGATGCCTCCACCGACACCGTCCTCTTCGCTGAGATGCCGATCAAGACCAAACTTGAAGTAACTTATACAGAACCGGGATTAAAGGGCGACACAGCAACCAACACACTTAAGCCTGCGACTGTAGAGACCGGAGCAGAAGTACGCGTGCCCTTATTCATCAATACCGGCGAGATCATCGAAATCGACACTCGCGACGGTTCATATGTAGGCCGCGTCAAGGCTTAATCCTCCTCCGGAATCTGAAATCTGAAAACTATGAATACCCTCTTTTCCATAATCGTCCCTGTCTATAACAGGCCTGATGAAGTGAAGGAACTGATGGCAAGCCTCGCTTGCCAGACCGACCACGGCTTTGAAGTGGTGATTGTGGAAGACGGAAGTTCAATACCATGCAAGGCGGAAGCTGAAGCCTTTGGCTCAGCTGTCGCCTTGCAATATTTTTATAAGGAGAATGAAGGTCGCTCTCCTGCCCGGAATTATGGCATGGACCACGCGCGCGGCGACTATTTCATCTTTGTAGATTCCGACTGCATCCTGCCTCCTGACTATATTGAAAAATTGCGCAAGGCGCTCACTGAAAGATGGAGAGACTGCTTCGGCGGTCCGGATGACGCCCACGAAAGTTTCACCGACACCCAAAAAGCCATCAACTTCGCTATGACCTCCTTCCTCACCACGGGTGGTATCCGAGGCGGGAAAGTGCAGATGGAGAAATTCGTTCCGCGCACGTTCAACATGGGATTCTCTAAGGATGTATATCAAAAAGTAGGAGGATTCCGCGAAATGTTTAGCGAAGACATCGACATGTCAACCCGAATCCGATTGGCCGGCTTCGCTCCCGAACTTATAAGAGAAGTAAAAGTCTACCATAAACGACGTGGAAGCCTCGCTAAATTCTGGCGGCAAGTCCATGTGTTCGGCATGTCGAGAATCACCCTCCAATTGCTATATCCGGGAAGCATGAAAGCTGTGCATTGGGCTCCTGCGATATTCGTGATTGGCGCCACTGCAATGATAGTGGCATCGTTTTTCAATCCTGTGTGGCTGATTCCACTCGCCGCTTATATCCTTGCCCTCTGGATTTCGGCCATCATCTCAACCCGAAGCCTGAAAGTGGGAACATTGGCAGTAGCCGCCTCCATGGTGCAGCTTTGGGGCTACGGCACAGGATTCATACGGGCTTATATTTGGAAAATCCTCTTCAGGCACGGCCGCGACGTTGAGCAAGAAATCAGATTGAGAAAGGGAAAATGACACGTGAAGATTTCGGCCTTGAGGCTCATGACCCTGAAGCATCCCACGCCAACACGGTGATAAAAATAATGGAGATGGACAAAGAGGAGCGTCCTCGGGAACGGGCCATAAACCATGGCATAAGTTCTCTGACCACTTCCGAACTCCTTGCCATCATCCTTCGCACCGGACAACCGGGTCTTCCCATCACCGATCTTTGCCGGCAACTCATGAACGACAATGACAATTCCCTTCTTCGACTTGAACAGCGAACCCGCGGCGAACTCATGCTCACCAAAGGGATAGGAGCTGCAAAGGCTCTGCAGATAGAAGCCATGATGGAAGTGATGCGTCGCTATCTGCGGGAGTCAATTGACAGGTCGACGAGACAACTACCGACATTGACCGCTTCAGCCTCCATCTATGAACGCATGCGTTATCGGATTGCCAACCTTGATCATGAAGAAGTCTGGATCATATTGCTCAACCGGCGCAACCAGATACTAAAGGAATTCCGTGTCACAAGCGGAAGTGCCGTCGCCTCAGTCTTTGACATAAAAATGATCATCAAACGTGCGCTTCTTGAAAACGCTGAAGGCATCGTGATGTGCCATAACCATCCTTCGGGCAACTTGCGCCCCTCCCCGCAGGATGACCACATCACGCGCAGACTGGCGGACGCCTGCAGGACAATGGATCTCAGGATGCTTGATCATGTTATTGTCACCACTCTCGGATACTATTCCTACAATGACGACGGACGTCTGACCCAATAAAGCAGGGAGCCTTTCATTAAAAATGAAAAATCTCATCTTCAGCCTTTAGGCAAAGATGAGATTAATATTTTTACGTTGACGATATTCTTATCCAGGATCAGCCATTAAACCAGTTGGCGAGGTCGCCAAATGTTCCGATAGCAAAAAGCCAGTAGATCAAGATGAAAATAAGCACGAGCACACCGAGCCACACCCAAAGACGGCTCCCTTTCTGAGTTCCGTCTATCTTGTCCTGACGGTTTTCTTCCAAGTTCTTTCCGGCTCTTCTCATTTCCTGAAATGCTTTGTTCTCCTTTTCCTTAAGCTCTTTATTTTCCATAGTATACTTAATTTTAGTCAGTTTATAGTTTCATTAATTCGTTTGACATTAAAACAAGTTTGACCCCGATTATGTTCAAAAAAAACTTTATAAAGGTTAAAAATATCAGAATGGCACCACATCTCCCGCGCCATCCGGCATGATGTCGGGAACCGGACCGGTACCGAATGAATCGTCAGAGGCAAAACTGAAGTTAGTGCCCCCTTGCGAGAATTTTGAAGCCACCGATCCATCGCTTCCGCCCCCTGAATTCATTTTTGATTGAAACTCCATCTTAGTGCCTTCGCCGGTGTCACCGATAGCGCTCCTCACGGCATTATAACCCTCTTGCCAGTTTTCAAACTTCGCATACTTTGAGACAAAGCGCAACTTGACATCTCCGACAGCGCCACTACGATGTTTAGCCACAATCAGCTCCGCGAGACCCCGGATGTCATTACCCTGCGCGTCCTCACCGCTCTTAGTGTAATATTCCGGCCTATGGATGAAGCAGACTATATCGGCATCCTGCTCTATGGCTCCGGATTCACGGAGGTCTGACAAAACCGGGCGCTTATCCTCTCGCGTCTCTGTGCTTCGGTTGAGCTGTGAAAGAGCGATTATAGGAATATTTAGTTCCTTGGCAAGCGCTTTAAGCGATCGGGAAATTGTAGACACTTCCTGCTCGCGGCTGCCGAGTTTCAACCCTCCGGCGCTCATGAGCTGAAGATAGTCGATCATGATCATCTTCACCCCATGCTCCCTCACGAGCCGGCGCGCCTTCGTGCGCAGCTCCGTGATGCTCAGTCCCGGAGTCTCGTCAAGGTATAGAGGAGCCGAATACACGTTTTTCAGCGATGCATTAAGCCTGTCCCACTCTTCATTGGAAAGCTGGCCACTCTTGATTTTCTCACCCTCCAGGCTCGCCACATTGGAAAGCAGACGCTTCACGAGCTGCACATTTGCCATCTCAAGAGTGAAAATAGCCACCGGAATATTAAAAGTCACCGTCATCTCCTTAGCCATTGAAAGCACAAACGCGGTCTTTCCCATCGCCGGGCGGGCAGCGATGATTATCAAGTCAGAAGGCTGCCACCCCGATGTCATCTTGTCAAGATCTGTATAACCGGTCTGCAGACCTGAAAGACCCGACGATGAATTGGCGGCATTCTGTATCTGCTCGATGGCAAGATTGATCACCGGGTCGATTTGCGTCACCTCACGCTTTATCTGATTCTGTGAAATATCAAAAAGCAAAGCCTCTGCCTCCTGAAGAAGATCGTCAATGTCATTCCCCTCGTCAAAAGCCTTTGTCTCTATATTGGTGGCATAGGTGATAAGACGCCTGGCCAGATACTTCTGAGCCACTATCTTGGCGTGATATTCCACATTGGCGGCCGAATAGATATTAGAAGTAAGGCTCGTGATCTTGATTGGACCTCCCACTTCCTCAAGATCCCCGTTTGCACGAAGCTGCTCCACCACAGTCAGCATATCGATAGGCCGCTGCGAAAGGCCAAGCTGCATGATGGCGGCAAAGATCTTCTGATTGGAAGGATCATAGAAACTATCTGGAGAAAGAATATCACACACATTCATGTAAGCATCTTTCTCGATCATAAGCGCGCCAAGCACAGCTTCTTCAAGATCCGTATCGCGAGGAGGGAGCTTGCCGGTGGCATCCATCACCGGAGCACTTCGCCGAGCCCCCTTTTTCTGATAATTATTCTGCTCTACACTCATATTAAATATTAACTAAGACTTAAGACTGAAGACTCACTTCCCTCTTAACTCTTCTACATCCTCCGTGGTCATCGGTATGCCCGGACCAAGCCTCCGGTGTCCGTCGGCTGTCACCAGATAGTCTTCCTCATTACGCACACCGCCGAAACCAAGCCATTTCTCAGCTTCATCATAGTTGATGAAATCTTTGTGCCTGCCTTCGCTCTTCCAGAGTGCCGTGAGCTCCGGCATGAAATAGATACCGGGTTCGATAGTGAACACAAAACCTTCTTCAAGCGGACGCGCCAGACGCAGCGACTTAAAACCGAACAAGGTCGATTTTGGCTGTCCGTCGTATCCTACCCATACTTCGCCCAGATTCTCCATATCGTGCACGTCCAGGCCCATCATATGTCCGAGACCGGTCGGGAAGAACATCGCATGCGCTCCGGCTTTGATCGCTTCCTCCACATCTCCCTTCATGATTCCCATATCTTTCAGTCCGGTCGCTATCGTGCGGGCTGCCTCCATATGCACGTCCCAAAACTTCACTCCGGGACGCAACATGGCCACTGCATTGCGTGAAGCCGCCTGCTGAAGGTCATATATGGCTTTCTGGCGATTGGAATAGCGGGCATCCACAGGGACTGTCGATGACATATCTCCGGCATAACCCATCGCTGTCTCTGCTCCCGCATCAAGGAGAAACAGCTGTCCCGGCTCCAGGACATTGCCGTAGCTGTGATTGTGCAAGATCTCGCCATGCACCGTGGCGATAGTCGGGAATGAACAGCGCATGCCATTTTCAGTCGCCACTTTTTCAACAATAGCTTTCATCTGATATTCAGTAAGCCCCGGACGCGCAGCGGCCATAGCCGCCTTATGCATCTTGGCTGTCACCTCACATGCCTTTTCAATTTCAGCAATTTCTTCGGTGCTCTTATGATTGCGCATATCCACCACCGCACGAATCAAAGGCACGGACGGCACGGCTCCTCCGGGTTGCAAACCCAACAGCTGCATCAGTTTCAGTTCATGGTCTGCCCGGTAATAAGGTATGTAATGTATAGGCGAGGCAGCTTCACGCGCCTTATCAAGATACTGACGCAAGGCCGAAGAGGGACGCACATCGCTCACTCCGGCTTTCGCCGCCATCTCATGCAGAGTAGGCTGGTTGCCGGTCCATACTATGGCATCGATGGTCAGTTCGTCGCCAAAGATGATGTCGCGGTCGTTATCTATATCTATCACAGCGTTGAGCCCGTCGTGATTAAGTCCGAAATAATATAGGAACGTGGAATCCTGGCGAAATTCATATTCGTTGTCACGATAGTTCATACCTACAAGCTCATTGCCGAGCAAAAGCACCAGGCCTTTGCCAAGCCGCTTCTTCAATTCAGCCCTACGGCTGATATAGGTTTCAGGAGAAAACATAATCATAATATTTTTAGAGCCCGCCACAAATTCGAGGCATTAAAACCCGGCGAAATCTTAATAAAAAAATAAGTTTAAACAACTTTGCAAAGATAATGTAAAAAAACGAGAAAAAAAAATCCCGGAAGATTTTACTCTTCCGAGACAGGTCATTCTTTAGACAGGCGATTACAAATCGCCTTCGTCAATTTTTATATTCACTATGGTTTATACCAGTGTCACCACTACCTCCTCATCATCCTGCGATAAGGAAATCTTCCCTTCGCGTCCGAGCCATCCGAGCGCAGCCATAAGCTCATCTTTCTTGAGTTTCGTAGCCTTTTTGAGGCTCTTCATGCCAAGTCCGTCTGTGGGATTTGATTCAAGGGCCTTATACACTTCACCGGCCCAGGTGCCTATTGATTCAATTGTCATAATCTCAAATTTATTTAAAAATTGGTTATTACCTTTTCGTTATTTCTGTCACATTTCTATATTGTTAACAATCTTTCAGCGTAAAAGTTTATTTATCCTTTCCGCTTCAGACGGATCGCCTGTGATTTCGCTTCCGTGCTTACCGACCACATTCAGATATTTATAGAAAAGCACTCGCCCCACCCTATCGCGAAGTTCAGCCGAAGTCAAAGCCCCGCTCCTTACAGCATCAGCAATCGAGGCCACTGCCGTCTGCGTGTCAGCCGGCGCTATCACGATGTCGGCACCGGCAATTATCGCATCGGCAGCCGCGTACCCTCCGGCTCCCGCCATGTTCAGCGCATCAGTCACAATGAGCCCCGAAAATCCCATCTCTCCCCTCAATAAGTCTTTGAGAATTTTTTCCGATACCGTCACCGGGACTTCTCCTTCGTCGAGAGCCGGCACGTTAAGATGACCTGTCATTATAGCGCTCAGTCCATTGCTGATATATCCATTGAATGGCAATAGATCGGTCTCATCAAGTTCGGGCCTCGATTTTGCCACAATCGGAAGCCTCTTGTGGGAATCCGCATCGGCTGCCCCGTGACCGGGGAAATGCTTAGCCACGCTTATCACGCCTCCCGACTCTACGCCTTTGGCATAGGCCACCCCGAGTTCAGCCACCCGCGCCGCGTCGCTGCCAAAACTCCGCGACCCGATGCCCGATGCCCGTCTGCCGGGCTGCACCACATCAAGAACCGGACCCAACACCATATTGATGCCCAGTTCCCGACATTCACGCGCCACTTCATATCCGTAATCGAAAAGCACGGTCTCATCGGCTTCGGGTGATATCCTGCCGTTGCGCGGAAACTCCGGAGTGCCCTCCAGTCGCATTGCAAGTCCCCACTCCGCATCGATGGCCACAATGGGAGGAGCCTTGAGTATGCTTCCGAGCGTGTCGGCGATCGCGCGCGCACCGGAAACAGTGCCCTTCAGAAGCACTACCCCTCCCACATGGCAATCAGTGGCAAATTCCCTGACGAGTCTTATCTCCGCGTCGCTGTCGTCGGCATACACGGCCGGCATTATCAGCTGTCCGGCCATTTCCTCAAGGGTCATGGAGTCGATGATGGAGTCGGCCCAAAGTCGCGCATCGAGCGAAATATCATGCTCCGCCGGCACCGAATCAGCCGCCATTGCCGTAGCGCTGTCTTCAGCCGGTGCCACGCGGCCATCAGCACTCCTGCCACATGCACACAGTCCTATCAGTGCTATCAGTCCTATCAGTCCTATTCTCCCCATATTTCTTTAATCTTCACTCTTCCGGATGAATCTCGGATTCGGATCTGCCATCAAAGGCAATCCCAATCCATCTAACTCA
Source organism: uncultured Porphyromonadaceae bacterium (assembly GCA_947174515.1). GTDB lineage: Bacteria > Bacteroidota > Bacteroidia > Bacteroidales > Muribaculaceae > Lepagella. The sequence continues at coordinate 8,921 of CAMWJD010000038.1, read as the reverse complement.
CGGACATACCGCATGATACGCTCACTCAGTTCCGGGATGTCGCAAAATATCCACTCTCCGTTGGCCATAGAGCGAAGATCATCGTTTCCCCAGGCCACATAGTCTATTGTCCCCACGGTATAGGTCTTGTCGGGCTCGACGGCTTTCAGATTAAGCAATACTCTCTCCAGATTACCGTCGGCGTCTGACACCACTTTCAACTCACTGCTCACAGCCTCTCCACCTTTCTTGGCAGCCACTCTCATGACATCGATGATGTCCTTTCCCTTGATCCGCATGATCACGAAATGATTGCTGAAAGGGAAGGTGTTCATGATATTACCGACTGTGACAGGACCCTGAAGTATCGGATTCCTTATGCCGCCCACATTCATGATTGCAAAGTCAAGTTCCGGCACCGTCGGGTCGGAACGACGCAATGAATCCAAAAGCATATTGCCATACCAGCTTCCGAAATCTGCAACCCAGTTGGGGAAAGCCCCCGTGCGCCCATGATTAATGAGATCTTCGGAAGCATATCCGATCACATCGCCGGTGACGGTCTTCAATGAGTCGGTGAAAGGATCGAGAAAGGTCATTATCTTCTTATCAAGACTCTCTTTCGGGAAACGATCGGTCACTTCTATCAGCGAGTAATCATAATCGGCCGGAGTCGACGTCTTGAGCCGGTCAAGATCAACCCTTATCTGCCCTATATACTTTCCCGATTTACCGGTCTGCACTATAAGCACCGGCCTCCCCTCCGAATTCTCCACGACACTCGGATATTTTTCGGGATGATCAGGATCGATCAGCGTATGGCTATGTCCTCCGATAATGATGTCGATGTCTTTCGATGCCTTTGCAAGCTCAGGGTCGGTGGTCTTGTCGTTAGACTTTTCATATCCGATGTGAGTCACGGCCACCACCAGGTCGCATTTCTTCTTATCTTTCAGAAAAGCGGCAGTCTCGTTGGCGGTCTCTATCACATTCCTAAACCTCATACCCTCATAGTTAGCCCCGGCGATTATTGACTCCGGATCTATGTTTATGCCAATGAATCCTACCTTCTTTCCACCGACATTCTTAATGGAATAGGGTTTGAAAAGGCCCTCGGCCGGGGTCCCGGTGAAGTCATAATTGGCTGAAAGACGATCAGATTTCAAGATACGCTCCTTGTCGGCAAGAGCCTGCAGGCCATTGTCAAACTCATGGTTGCCAAGAATGCTTATGTCTACCCCGAGCATTTCCTGAAGAGGATATTCCACATCCCCTTTGAAAAACTTGAAATAAAGCGAACCCTGCACCTTGTCGCCGGCATCGACAATCAGCACATCCTTATTCACACGTTTCACCGAATCAATGATAGCCTTACGCTGAAGCACCCCTCCCCTCCCGTCGGCATCCGGAAGGATAAGCGAATGAGTGTCGTTGGTGTGCAATATCACAAGGTCGCGGGCAGCGGCACCCAATGCCGCCCCCGCGATTATTGCCGTGATGATAAATTTTTTCATCACTTGTAGTTTATATTTAATAATTCATCATTTATCATCAGTCATTGGAAATCAGGTTCTCTCCGCTCATCTCCTTAGGCTGCGGCAATCCGAGGATGTGAAGCAGCGACGGAGCCACGTCGGCAAGACGCCCGTCTTTCACCTTGGCGTTCTTGTCGCCTACATAGATGAAGGGCACCGGATTGAGCGAATGTGCAGTGTTGGGAGTGCCGTCTTCGTTGAGCGCATGGTCGGCATTGCCGTGGTCGGCGATGATGATGCTCTCATATCCATGAGCGAGAGCGGCGGTAATCACTTTCTTCACGCAATCGTCGAGAGTCTCGACAGCTTTCTGGATAGCAGGATACACACCCGTATGCCCCACCATGTCGCCATTGGCGAAATTAACTACGATAAACTCATATTTCTCGCTGTCGATGGCATCCACAAGTTTTTCGGTCACCTCAGGAGCCGACATTTCAGGCTTCAGGTCGTAGGTGGCCACTTTCGGTGACGGCACGAGCACACGCTCTTCGCCTTCGAAGGGGGCCTCGCGTCCTCCGTTGAAGAAGAATGTGACATGGGCATATTTCTCAGTTTCCGCTATATGGAGCTGCTTAAGCTGCTTCGAGGAAAGATATTCGGCAAGAGTGTTTTCCACGTCTTCTTTTGGGAAGAGGATATGGACACCTGTGAAACTGCTGTCATAGGGAGTCATGCAGTAATACTGCAGGTCGGGTATTGTGTTCATTCCCGCCTCAGGATGCTGGGTCAACACTGTCGTGAGCTCCTTGGCGCGGTCATTGCGGTAGTTGAAGAATATCACCACGTGTCCGGCTCCGATACGTCCGTCTACCTTGTCGTTGACAATCGGCTTCATGAATTCATCGGTGATGCCTTCCTCATAATAATCCTCCACTGTCTTCACGACGTCAGAAGTCTCTTTTCCCGCCCCGTATATGAGCAGATTGTAGGCTTCCTTCACTCTGTCCCAGTTTTTGTCACGGTCCATGGCATAGTAGCGGCCGATTACGGTAGCGATTGCGCCGGCGCTCTTGGCGCAATGTTGCTCCACCTCCTTCAAATAACCCGCGCCGCTCTTAGGGTCAGTGTCGCGGCCGTCCATGAACGCGTGGATATACACCTTATCGAGTCCATAAGCCTTGGCTGTGTCGCAAAGCGCGAAGAGATGATCAAGGCTTGAATGTACGCCACCGGCTGAAGTCAGTCCCATGAAGTGGATAGGCATCCCGGTCTTCTGCGCATATCCGAAAGCGCTTTTGATCTCAGGATTCTCCATGAAGGTGCCGTCAGCGATAGCCCGGTTGATTTTCACCAAGTCCTGATACACCACTCGCCCCGCTCCGATATTGAGGTGTCCCACCTCAGAATTTCCCATCTGTCCGTCGGGCAGACCGACATTCTCGCCCGAAGCCTGAAGTTGAGAATTGGGATATTCGGCCACCAGGCTGTCGATAAAGGGAGTAGGCGTGTTAAAGATAGCATCATCCTTCTGATGATCGCCGATTCCGTATCCGTCAAGGATAATCAAAAGAGCTTTTTTGTCCATATTTACTTTATTGTTAGAGTCCAGATACCAGAGGCCGGAGGCCGGAGGCAGAGGAGTTCTTAATTAATTTCTTTTGCCTTATTACACATTAAACAAAATTCATTTTATCTATTTCTTTCGATGAAGAAAGAAGAAGATTAAAAATTACATTCGGGTTTGCAGATTTCCGGTCTCCGGAATCCGGCCTCCTGAATCTACGCTATCCATTCAGACCACAAAATTAATCAAAAATCCCTAAAACCACAAATTATTGTGATCCCCGATCCCTGTCAGCTGTAATCCGAAAACTGAAAAATGAAACATGAAAAACCGGCCCTTTCCCTCCGAACACTGAAATTAAGTTAAATAAGTTTAATATCACATTCAGTCACTTGCATATATCAGATATAAGCCCTAATTTTGCATCACATCAATTCCCTCGGGTATCCGGTATTCGATAAAACGGGAAACGACGACAACGCTGACAACGACTACAACAATGAAAACAACCTTCAATCCTCTCCTTCTATCCATACTTCTGCTTTTCTTATGCCTCTCCACGGCATCAGCCCAGACTTGCAAAGTCTCTGCCGGCATCTCCAGAGACGGCTTACAATCTTTTCAAGAAGTTTTTGAATACGATTTTGTAGACGAAAAGCCCTCGTTCCCGGGCGGAAACGAGGCACTGCTTGACTATATCAACAAAAACCGCAAATATCCTGCCGAAGCATATCAGCAAGGGATCGAAGGACGCGTCACATGCAGCTTCGTAGTAAACGCCGACGGCAACATATCCCACATTAAAGTCATCAAGGGATGCAATAAGCTCCTCAATATGGAAGCGATCAGGCTCCTGGCCCAAATGCCTGCCTGGCGACCCGGACGCCATCTTTCCCACTGCGTCCCCGTCCGCGTGGTCCACTGCATCCCCTTCCGCAAATAAGGCCCGTCTCATAAAAAATGGGGCCTAAATCTTTATCAAAATTTCAGATTCCGGATTCCGGAGGCCTCACAGATAATACGCGAGATTGAGACCCAAAGTGTAAGCGGACTTATGCGGCTGCGAGAAACTTACGCCCAACGCGAAATCCTTCACGTTCAATCCTAATCCCAACGAAAAGCCGCTCAAAAAATTCCTCTGATAACCCGACATATCTCCACGGGTCTTGTAGTTATATCCCAAGGCCACATAAAACCGGTCGGAGGGCGAATACTGAAGTCCGAATGTCAAATGCCTGAAGAAAGTGGGAATAAACTTATAGTCGGCCTCATCGATATCTCCGTTCTGGCTGCCGTTTTGCCCATGATTGTAATATGGCAACTTCCAGTGTGTCAGATGATGGGCCGTAATCGCCAAAGAAAACGGTCCGTTGGCAAGCCCTTGCATATAACCCAACTGCACATCAAATGGCAGATGGTCGTAGCTATCCTTGAATCTCTTCACCTGTCCACCCGCATTCTTTATCACCAAGGCCAGTGACAAATCCTTCTCTTCATCATAATAATTAAGGCCTAAGTCCGCGGCCAAAGCCACAGCCGAATACTCTTCGTAGTTGCTATACACAAGCTTTGCGTTGATACCGCCTCTCAGACGGTCGGTGAAATCATGGCTATATGTGCCCTCGACCACCATATCCTGCGGTTTGAAAGTCCCCGTATAGCTGCCATCCTGCGTATATCCGTCAATCTTGCCATAATCAAGATAGCGCACTCCGATGCCCCAAGCACCGCGCTCACCCGCCGCCTGCGCAAAACGCGCCGCAGCGAAATTTGAGCTACCGAAATATCGCATATAACTCAAGGCCGCCACTCTTCCTATCTCCGGTCCCAACAACGCCGGATTCTGATCCACCAGCATCGGATCCGGACCTGCAACAGCGATACCATAGCCGCCAAGCGCCAAAGCATGCGTCGATGACGACACATCCAAAAATGAATAAGCATTGGCACCCAACTGTCCAAACGCACAAACAGCCGAGAATGCAAGAGCACCCCCCGCAGCCATTATCCTCCGCCAAGCACCCGGCATCCGGCATCCGGCATCCGGACTTTGACCTCCGGCCTTTGAAAAATTAACAAACATATATCTAAAAACGCCACCTCCTTAATATTATTGTGTAAAAGGCTCAGAATTCCACCGACTTCAGCTATCCGGTGAGGGGCTATTGAAATGAACTGCAGGGAGTCCCGGAAATCAGGTGCGGGATCCTATAACATCCTAAAAAAATAAGTATCTCTTCGCAAGAGATACTTATTATTTTTTGCAAAGTTAGCAAAAATAATCGGTATAAGGGATATCCGACCCTGTTTTTTTTAATTTTTATTTTTTTTCAAGTTGCAGTTCAGAGTACGGATATCATCTAAAATCCTTGAATACCAGCAGGGACGCACGGCCCGTGCGTCAGAATTTTCAGTAATCTCTAACAAGCGTTTCCGGCGGACGCATGAGCCGTGCGTCCCTACCAATTCGCTTATGAAAAAATGGTTTGCTCTGAAAGATGAAAGTTAAAATGTATATGCTGTGAAAGTTATGCTCTTCTCTTATCATTGATATTCAATAATTTGATTGCTTTTAAGTATCTCTTGCGAAGAGATACTTATGAAGTAATCTAATGAAACTTCCGAAGTATTCTCCTTTAGGAACGTTCTGTCCACATCCCTCCGTTGCCTTTCTCTTGATGAGACAACTGACGAAGGGAAGAAAAATCATACCTCTCCCGCACTATTACGTTCACAATTGACCCCAATGGATATCAACCATATAGAAGCATCAGTGTCGAAAGTCGCAGAGTTGACCGAGCAACTGACACTCAGCCTCCGTCGTCCCAGCAACCGTACCCTCCGCCTAATCGACCGAGCCCTCTCCTACCTCCTCCCCTTCGAGAGTCCAAAAGCCGGAGTAGCCTCCCAAGCCGAGCGCATCGACCTCCTCACCCTCCTCCGCACCCACCGCGACATCCTCTCCCCCTACCTAAACGCCGACCGCATCCAAACCAACCTACTGAAATAAGATCCCACCCCCCAGAACACAATAAAGCAGCTTAATCTCCGGTGCCACACACAGCGCCATGTGCACCCCGCGCGTAAGCCCATGGAAAGCAGGCTTTCCAGCCTGCGCCCCAAAATTTCAACTCTAAAGAAACTGTTTGTTCAGGTGTCCGAACTTCAGGTTCGGCATTAATCCAAATTCTCTGATTCAATCATTGATAATTTATCATTAGGAAACTGCCCTGGCAGCATTTCTTCCTTTAGTCAACAAATCTTAAATAAGACAAATCAAATTAACAAAAAAACATAGTTTTATAGCGATTCCTGCTGTAGAAAATATGATTTATACCCCGATTACCTCGAAAAAAGGCAATTGGACAGTTACGTTTACCAAAAGATAACTTACTTACGAATGGGTGCTTACGATAGTATGCAACTATATCGGTGAAAAAATTTTTAAATAAAAAACATCCTATAAAATTATGAGTGGAGCATCAGGATCATCATATTCTCTCCCGGTGGAGAAATTTTCATGTGAAAGACTTGTCATTACAACCGTTTTGACTAATCCAGTTATGGCAATTATACAGAATTTACATATTGGTGATATTTTAGATATTGAAATAGTTCCTAATACAGGTGTTATCGCAAAAGCAAATGGTCAAACAGCCGGTATAGTCCAAGTAGTCTCATATACTATGGATAAGCTTATTGATTGTATTGAAGGAGGCACTGTATATATAGGAACTGTCATAGATCTGGATATTACCAACGGAGTATGTCGTATTAAAATTTCTGTTCCATGATAATAGTTGGAGGAACTTACAAGGAAATCGTCTCCTCAAGTCCTGCATCCGAGGTAGTATATGGATCCGGAGTCAGAGCTGTAGACACTATTTGTCAACTTGACAAAGATATAAGTATAGATTTTTATACTTGCTGCACGTCTTTTGAAAGGAAAATACGATTACGATATGCGCCTTTCAAAAATCTAAAATTTCATACTACTCCGTCAGAAGATATCACGTTTTATTATCTTCACCCGTTCAACCTCTCCTGTATAAGTCCAAGACCGGATTATTTTATTCACGACAGAAAACTTTTAGAAATAGAAGGTGAAGATGTTTTAGTGTTCGGAATGTTGGAGGCGGATTTCCATATAAATGCAAAACGGGTTGTATATGACCCTCAAAACTCTGTGCGACCGGTGTTATTTAGCAATACCGGGTCACAAGCAGAAAGTTTAGGTTATATACTTAATGCGCATGAAGCCAGAGCCATCACCGATTCTGATGAAATGGACGATCAAGCGAGATTCTTATTTGAACGAGAAAAATGCAAATTTGTTGTCATTAAAAACGGAACAAAAGGAGCTTATGTCTACGACCAAAATGTCGATACCAGATATAATATACCGGTTTATGTAACTCCTAAAGTCTCTTGCATTGGGTCTGGAGATGTTTTTTCTGCAACTTTTGCATATTATTGGTTTAAAGGCCATTCTGTAAAAGAAGCTGCCCAATATGCTTCTAAGGCAGTGGCATGCTATGCAGCATCGGGATCAACCGAAGATTTACTCGATAAAATAGAACACTTTTCATATTCGGAATTGCTTCCCCAACGTAAGGGTCAGATTTATCTTGCCGGACCATTTTTCTCCTTGTCACAACACTGGCTGATCAGTGAATTTTACAATGCTCTGCACCAAGAGAACGTCAATGTTTTTTCACCACTGCATAACGTTGGAATAGGAGGAGATGAAACAGCAAAAGCGGATCTTGAAGGCCTGAACAGATCAGATGTCATACTTGCAATAGCAGACGGATTAGATGCGGGAACAATGTTCGAGGTTGGATATGCCGTAAAGAAAGGAATACCGGTAGTCGTTTTCAATTCTTGCGAACATGGCAACGACCTGCAGATGTTGTCAGGGACTGGATGTGACATAGTAAATGATTTTGCCACCGCTGTATATAAATCCATTTGGTATGCCATCAAATAAGACAGCAATATTATTGTCTGGCGGAATGGATTCCATTGCTATAGCTTATTGGAAGAAACCGGATATAGCCATTACAATAGATTATGGGCAAAAGTGTGCTGATGCTGAGATAAAATCCGCAGCATTTGTCGCCAGGGAACTTAACATGGATCATCATATCATCCGCGTTGATTGTTCATCCCTTGGAAGCGGTTGTCTGCATGGCACTGAGCCTCTTCCAATTGCCCCCTCTCCGGAATGGTGGCCATATAGAAATCAGTTATTGGTAACTTTAGCCTGCATGAAAGCAATATCTCTTGATGTGAAGACCATATTTGTTGGTTCTGTCAAGCAAGATGGCGACAGGCATAAGGATGGCACAAAGGAATTCTATAGCCTGCTGTCATCCCTGATTGAATATCAGGAAGGGGGAATAAAGATAGAAATGCCTGCTGCAGAATTGAGCACTTCAGAGATTATCAGGAAGTATAAAGTTCCGCTATATCTGATCCTTCACAGCCACTCATGTCATACATCAAACATTCCTTGCTTAGACTGTCCCGGGTGTGTTAAAAATCACAATGTCAGACAAGAATTGTCTATCGGATGATATTTTGAACGCTTACATAAACGAATCCGTTTTTCCGGGTGTCCGAACCTAAGGTTCGGCATTAAATCATCTTTTTATAGCGGATCCAGCTGTAGAAAATATGATTTATACCCCGATTCCCTCAAAAAAAGCAATTGGACAGTTACTTCCCTCCATCGCTTTTCAACTTTCATACAAGTTTTCGCAAAAAGTCTCTATCCTGACCCAACTGGACTTTAAAATATTTCTCTAATGACAATCAATTATCTTCACATCATTAAATTCAATGGCTAGTCCGGAGGTCTTCCTATCCACGCATCAACACATCTTAGTCTTCGGCTC
>CAMWJD010000037.1 GCA_947174515.1 uncultured Porphyromonadaceae bacterium | reverse complement strand
CGCGACCCCGACCTTGGCAAGGTCGTGCTCTACCAACTGAGCTATTTTCGCATTGTTGGTGGGGTGCCCCCCGTTTTTGCGATGCAAAGTTAATGCTTTTTTCTTAACTGTGCAAGTTTTTATTCATTTTTTTTGATAATATCTCCATCTTTGTTGTTTTTTACAACTGCTGGAGTCGGCAAACCGACGGTATCCCGGTCGTTTACGACGTTTTCAGCCTTGTTTGGATTGAAGATATTTTCAAATGATATCACCGAAGCTTTCTGTTCATTATCATGATTAAAAGGAATGAGGATAGATAGTCCGATCGTGAATACTGCGATCAACATGGCTAATGCATGCACAGCTCGTTTGCTCACGGTAAAGACATATCTGTCAGCTGCCACTTTGATGGTCCGCATTCCCTGCTCATCGACATAGCTGTCAGTGTTGACGTCGTCGGTGGCATTTTCAGGTGCTTCTTCAGTATTCCTGATATCCTCGATTTTGGTGATTTTTATATCTTGAAAAATATCGGAATAGGAGGCCGCTCGTCTTGGCACGAAAGTCAGGAATCCTTCTGAATCCATCCGGATGCTCCCGATCATGCCTAAAGACACTTCTCCTTCCTTCCGGAGGTCGGAGCGCATTTTGTCAATATGTTTCATCAATAGCCGGTGGGCCTCTTCATGTGAAATCCTTTCGCGCCGGGCGATAGAATGTGAAAGAAGATGATCATCACTGACAATGCTGCTGTTGAAGCCTATTTCACGCTTGCGAGGATGGATAATGCCGTTTTCCATATCGAAACGTGCTTCTGTTTCGGTGACGATGAAGGCACCGAATCCGGGCACTATGACACAGTCATGGCGCGTCAGCAGATATTCGATATGTAGCGGAAGAAGTTCCATTCTTGTTTGCGTTGTTTGTCGTTTGCGAGTGCAAATTTAATAAAAAAATCCGATGTCGGAAAGAGTTGTCAATATCTTTTTCAGGCAATGTCAATATCTTTTTTCATTATTTTGAGGGGAAGAAACGCTCAATGGTTTGGAAGTCAACACCGTAATCGATCGCGAGTTTTTTATCGGCTTCAGCCTCCCTGTAGATAAGTAGTAATTTCTTTATCCATCCCCTCAGAAGATACAGGCGCCCGTCATGAGGATTCTCGGCGAGTGCGTCTTTTGCCACATCAAGCGCCTCTGTCAGTTTCCCGGTATGTCCGAGATTTTCTATTAGCCCAAGCTGAAATTCCACCTTGTCTTCATCTCCATCTGCGCAATGGTCTGCGGCATCGCGGTAGTAGCCGGCTGCTTCAGAAAGATAACCTTGTATTTCCATGCACTTTGCGAGTCCGCCATATCCCCAGGTATTGTCAGGATAGTTTTTTGTAAGACGTTTGAAATCATCAAAAGCGCTCTTATAATCTGAATTACGTAAATGCAGCAGGCCCCTGGTTTGCAGTGGCCATTCAGCCAGACTGTCGAGCGTAAGGAGAGTGTCGAGAGTTTCAAGGGCTCCCTCATTGTCTGAAGCCTTTATCTGGATTTTTGCTTTCGACGTCAGCACCGGGATGCTTTTCGGGGCTCTTGAAAGCGCTATGTCAAAACATTGCATAGACTCTCCGAATTTACCGTCCATCCCGGTAGCGAGTCCCAGATTACTGAAAAGCATCACGTTTCCCACATTTGCCGGGTCAAGGCGTAAGGCTTCCCTCGTGCATCGGGCCGCTTCGCTCCAATTCTCTTTGCCGATGAAGAATTGCGCGGAATCAGTAAGCTGAAGGTATCGTCTGTATTCGGGGGTGTCCGTATTCCCCATATTATCTTTCGGTGCGGAAGCGGCCTGCGCCATCGCGCAAGCCGCCAACGTAAATATTGTTAAGAATGAAAACGTATGTTTCAATTTATCATTCATGATTTATCATTTTTTACTGTAGTTGTCCAGTCCCTGCTTCAGGAATCGCTTATAGCCCGGAATATCCTCTTCATACACGAAAGCCGGAGCAAGTGGTTTTCCGTCGTTGTCCACCAATACGTGGAATGGCTGGGCATTGGCGCCAAACTTCGAACGCTGCAGGTAGCTCCATTTGTCGCCATATGTGCGGAGAGTGCGTTGAGTGCCATCCTTTTCAGTGACCTTGATAGGTTCGGGAAGAGCCTTCTTCTCGTCAACCATCAGAGTCACGAGGACATAATCATTATCGATGGTCGCCTTGATATCGGGATCGGTCCATACGGCGGCCTCCATCTTGCGGCAGTTTACGCAGCCATATCCGGAGAAGTCGAGCATGACGGGTTTTCCCAGTTTCCGCCCAAGTTCCATACCTTCCTCATAGTCGTCTACCACGGCGTGTACGTCACCTTCATAGAGTGAGAAGTCTTGTGTGTAAGTAGGAGGAGCGAAAGCGCTTATGGCCTTGAGGGGAGCGCCCCAGAGTCCCGGAAGCATGTAAATGGCAAAAGCTAAAGAGATGCATGCGAGCATGAATCGGGTGACACCGGTCTTTTCCACTTTGTCATCGTGAGGGAAAGTGATTTTTCCAAGAAGGTAGACGCCGAGAAGAGCGAATATCACTATCCATAAGCTGATGAATACCTCGCGGTCGAGGATTCTCCATCCATATGCGAGATCGGCTACAGAAAGGAACTTGAGCGCAAGGGCAAGTTCGAGGAAACCGAGCACCACCTTCACTGTATTCATCCATCCGCCGCTTTTCGGCATGCTGTTGAGCATCGTCGGAAACATTGCGAAGAGAGTGAAGGGGAGTGCCAGAGCCAGCGCGAACCCGAACATGCCGACAGCCGGAGAGACAAAATTGCTTGTAGATGCGGCTTCCACGAGAAGGGTGCCGATTATCGGTCCCGTGCAGCTGAACGAGACGAGCACTAAAGTAAATGCCATGAAGAAAATAGACAACATTCCGGTGGTGGCATCCACTTTTGAGTCCATCTTATTGGTCCAGCTTGAAGGCAATGTCAGTTCGAAGCCACCCATAAATGAGATGGCAAACACCACGAGCAGCAGGAAGAAAATTATGTTGAAGATGGCGTTTGTCGCGAGATTGTTGAGAGCAGACGCTCCGAATATTATCGTGACGGCAAGTCCAAGCACCACATAGATCACGATTATCGACCCCCCGTAGGTCGCGGCGGCTCCGATGGCTTTTCTGCGGCTTTTCTTGTTTTGTTTCAAGAAAAACGATACTGTCATCGGTATCATCGGCCATACGCATGGAGTGACGAGGGCTATGAGGCCTCCGAGGAATCCTGCAATGAAAATATATATGAGGCTGCTTGTGGCTTCAGGAGCATCCTCCTCAAAAGCCCTTAGCTCAGCTTCTACATTGGTCCACCATCCTGCTTTGGTCGCGTCATCCTGCGTGAGGACACCCGGAATAAGCGGACCATCGGCTTTATGCAGTGAGTCGACGGCTTCAGCCAAGATTTCAGATTTTTCTTCGGCCTCGCTCTCTTCTGCCTGCACCTTTGGCTCAGGGAGTTCCTTCACTGCACCGGCAGGGGCCTTGCCTGAAAGGCTCTTTGCTCCGAACACCTGTGTGCATCCCGTGTCATTGCATGCCTGACCCTTTATCTCTACGTCTACCGTATATCTTGCAGCCGTCGGTTTTAGTTTTTGGGTGAATGTAACTTTGTCGGAATAGAAATGCTGGTCAACTTCAAAAGTATCGTCGAATTCCTTTGTATAAGGATGGTCGGCAGTCGGAGTCCCTATTGTTTCGCATCCTTTGGTGTCAAAAAAGAATACGAGCGGGTTTGATCCTCCAGCGGGATTGTCGATTGAATAGAGATGATAGCCGGGACTGATGGTGGCGGTTGCCTCGATCTTCGGGCTGTCTGTGCCGTCGCCCACAAGTTTTATATCCCATTTCACAGCATCGGCGGCGAATATGGCCGACGCTGATATTATCGCATATATTCCAATGAGGAAATAAAAGATTGACTTCTTCATCTGTAAAAATTCATTAAGGGGGTCCTGTTACTCGCCTATCGGAAGGGATATGACCTGTTGCACATATTTATCATCATCCTGAACGGCGAATACCACTACATCGCAATTATTTGCCACCCAATTTTCCGGCAGCGTCATCGAGGCCGTTTTGACTATTTGGGAATCGCGTGTGAAAGAGTCGCCGATGTGTTCCCCCCAGGTGCCGTTGAGAGAGCCCCGAAGCACATGATTGTGGACATAATTGAAGTCCTTGCTGCCGTTAGGCATGGTCTGAGTGCCGAGAATACCGTTTTCAACTACCCATACGGCCACGCTCAGTCGTTTATTGAGGTCATCGCTGAAAGTCACATCATAGGTCACATTCAGATCCCTTGTGGATTCGTCATATTGACACTCCGCATTAAGGATCACGTAAGAATGCAGCCTAAATGCTTCCTTCGCTCTTGTCATCCAGTCGCCTGTTGCGCTCGACATCGAAGATTCCAGTCCGTCAAAGATGGCGCATGGAAATCCTCCGGGCTTGTAGTATTTATACAGATCTGTTGCCACTGCACATCGGAAATCCTGCAGTGTGCCTGCAGGGCGTGTGTGAATGGAGGGTACCGGTTCGGAATTTTTGTCACCGTCAGGATGAAGACCTACAGATATCACCTTGTCTGCACCGTAGTCAAGTTTGATTTTTTCCACTTCTTCAGCTCCTGTCGGACAGTTCATGCAGCTGTTGCCGGTAAATTCCATAATCAGCAGATTGCGGTTTACGGGCACCTTTTCCTCCGTATAGTATCTGTCATCTTCCGAAATGTTGTCGCAGCCTGTTGAGAAGCCGGCAAGAAGCAGAAGTGCAAGAGTAAAATATGAAGCTTTCATCAGAAAGTATAGTTATAAGTTAGATTGAAGCCCTTGGTCTCCGGCACCCAGCGGCATACGCCGCCTGAGCAGTTATAACCTTCTTTCACGCGGCCGTAGCCGAATGTGAAGCGGTTAGACTTCAGGTTGTAGGTGATAAGGGCGGAATAGTAATTATCTTTATTTGTCACGTTCCAAGTGTCGGTCAAGGTTATCATCCAGTGTGGCGCGAAAGAGACTTCGACAAGTCCGGCAATCCAGTCCCCCTTGTCTTGTTTTGTCTGAAGGTATTGGGCTTCAAATCGAAGTTGCGCTTTCTTGGCCATTTTCCATTGTCCCTCGAACACGAAAATATTACTTGTCACCATACCTCCGTGTCCTTCTACTATAGTCTGGTTGTATTTTTGGAACATATAGAAGAGGGTCATCTGGAATTTCCGCGACAGCTTTTTGTTCAACTCGAAATTTAAGTCGGCATAATAAAGCGATCCTATTTTCCAGAAGGGTGCGTCATATTGGTTGGTTCCTTTTTCGCGGTCGCTGAGTAGGGCGCCTTCGGGTTTGTCGTAATCAAGACCTGAAATATAGCTTGCGCTGAGTCGCACATTAGTGCCGTATTTGCCGCCAAGCGGAGTTTTTTTCTTGAAAAGATATCTCACGTCGGCTTGGAATGCCCATTCTCCATCGGCTTGTGTTGCATAAGGATACATTGCAGCCAACGCGAAAGTCTGGGTCAGTGTGAAGGCCGGAAGATGGTTCACGGTCGAGCTGAGCGCATATTCGGCATCGATCACTCTCTTCGATCTGAAATCCATATTCTCGCTTCTCTTTGCCTGGAGCAGGGCGGAGAATCCGTTTTTTGAATAAGTACCCGAAAGAAGCACTGCATTCCCTCTGCGATAGGTGAAATTATTCAGACTTGTAGGGTCATTATTCTTTGTTGCGTATTCCAGAAGGAAATTGAAGTCATGGGCTCTGAGCTTAATTCTGCCATCGAAAGCGGCGATGTTTTTCGGGAGATTCAGATAATAGTTGTAGTCCGGATTTGGATTTGGCACCAGGCTTCCCGAAGGTAGGGTCTTGATTTCCTCATCCTTGTCATGTTTCCCTACGTATGAGAAGCCTAATGTGAGGCCGATTTTTTTATTGAATTTATCTTTGAAAGTCTCGTTCAGGCTCCATTCGGCATCTGCGCCCCAAAGCCATGATGAGTTCCATTCCCAGTATCGTCTTTGTTTGCCGCCGAGCGCTGTTAAATGCACACCCGGAGCGGGGTTCACCTTTACTCTTGCACCTCGAATGGCATTATCCACGCCCAGCGACCGTTCTTGATAAGTGCGGAGTATGAGGCCTGATCCGAACTGCTCATAGAAATCTCCCACGGTAGCCTGCCAGCACTTATATCCGCCGGTGGCCCATATATAAGGGACGCCCCAGCCGCCGAATCCTTTGTCATATCCCGGCAGAGGCCATTTTGCCCATTGGAATCTTGCGCCCACCGAGATGTAGGGAGCATTGATGGTGAGGTCAAAATATGTATTGTTGAGCACGTCCTTCTCATATTCACCGGTTTTGTTTCCCTTAAAGTCATATGGAATAAGGAATTCAGATTGAATAGAGCCGGTAGCGCGGATTTTTCTCCACCATGAATCGGTGTCTTGCTTAGCGGCGGGGTCATATACGAATGTTGAAGGTAACTTTGCATCACCTTCAACATATGTGGATGGCAGACGGGTGTCGCCCTCCACATAAGTATTTATATCCTGTGCGTTGTCGGTAAGTGCATCTGCAGTGGCGGTGTCGTCGGCCATGATGACGGAACTGCCGAAAAGCATCGAGCAGAATGGAATTACGAATCTTTTCATCGCCTGAGGTAAGATTATTTCATTGCTTTCTTGACAGCCTCGATGATTTCCTCTTCAGCTCCGTCCACATAACCCTGGTGGTTCCAGACGATATTGCCTTCTCCATCCACTACAAACACATGAGGGGGATCGCTGACGCCGAGTTGGCGTTTGAAGTCTCCGTTGGGATCAAGAAGCACTTCATATTCCCATCCCTTGTTTTCCACAAATGGCTTTACTCGCTGTTCGTTCTGAGCTTCGTCAAGGCTCACGGCATATATTTTGACACCTGTTTCCTCGACCCATTCATCATATACATCAGCGATGGCCTTAAGTTCGCGAACGCAAGGTTTGCACCATGTGGCCCAGAAATCGATCACGAAGGGCTTGCCGTCATTGCTGAGCGTAGAAGTATCGACTGAATTACCGTGCATATCTCGGAGCTGCACTTGTGGCAGGGCCGCCGATGAAGTCATGGCTCCTGCGAGCAGACATGCGGAAAGTAAGAGTTTCTTTATCATTTTCTGTTGTTTTTATTGTTGTCGTAATATATTAACGTGGCATCTCTCTGTTTATTGAGATGTCTTTTTATAGCAATAGACTGCATTTATGCCCCAAAGTTACAAAAAATAAGCGAAAAAACCTTAGTTTTTACGCTTTTTTTATAAAAACAGCTAAAAGCCCCGCCTCTTTGAGGGCGGAGCTTTCATATGATGGGGGAGTTCTGTCAGAAGGGGAGGTCGTCTGTCGGATCGGCTGCGTCGTAGGCGCCGGGAGTCGGAGCGGGTGGGAAAGCATCGCCGCCAAATGGCTGCACCGGAGCCTGCGGATAAGCCTGAGGTGCTCCCTGTGGAGCATAGGGCTGCTGCGGAGCGTAAGGTTGTTGGGGGGCGTAAGGCTGCTGAGGATATGTTTGCTGTGGCATTACGCCTCCGGGGGCGTAGGGACGGGCGGCGTAGCAGCTGATGTCAGTATACCACCGGTCGTTGAATTCACGGCTTTCGACGTCGACAGAAAGGGTATAGGAGTTGCCTACTTCAATTCCGATAGTGTCGGCTTTATCGCCGAAAACATGAAACTTCACTTTGCGCGGATACTGGCCGAAAGTTTCAAGCACCCATTCTTTTTTCTTCCATTCGCGTCCGGCTTTCGACATTCCGGACTGCATACCAAGATCAAGTATGATCTTACCGTCTATTTCCATGATTAGTATATTTATTATGTTGTTGTCTTCGATTTTCGGATTCAAAGTTAGTCAAAAATGCATTAGTGTGCAAATTTTTTAAGCATAAAAAAATCAGCTACCGGTCGGGATAGCTGATTTTTCTATATGAAGTTGTTTAAACAACTTCTATTTGTTGTTTTGATCAGTCAAATTCATCCATTGTCATTTTCGCTGCGATATCGAAGTTGTTTCGCTTGAGAAACGACAGGATATTTTCGCGCTCCTTTCCGTCGTCCACATCCTCCTTGATCCGTTTGCAGGCGTGGTTCAACGCGATAGGAGACTGATAGATGTGCCGGTAGCATTTTGCGATATCGTCGATTTTCTCATCCGCGAATCCGGCTTTGCCAAGAATGAAGGAGTTGACGCCGAAATATGAAATCGGATTATGCGCCATCACCACATACGGTGGCACATTTCCGGTCACGCGGCAACCACCTTTCACAAGCACATAGTCACCTACTTCATATCCCTCATGCACCAAGGCTCCGGATGAGAATATGCAGCAGTCTCCGATTTTGCAGTTTCCGGCTATTTTCACTCCATTGCCGAGCACGCAATGATTGCCGATAGCGGAATCATGGCCTACGTGAGACTGCGCCATAATGCACGACCCGTTTCCTATGGAGGTGGCTTTCCCTTCGTAGATACTTCGGTTTATAATGACATGTTCGCGTATTTTGTTGTCATCGCCGATGATTACAAACGACTCTTCTCCTTTCCAGCGGAAATCCTGAGGAGTGGCGGCTATGACGCACCCTTCATAGATACGGTTGTTTTTTCCGATTCTTGCTCCTGAAAGTATGCTCGTGTGGGAATGGATGAAGCAGTTGTCGCCGATTTCCACATTGCGGTCGATATATACGAATGCTCCTACTGTGACATTATCGCCGAGTTTGGCATCGGGATGAACGTAGGCTAATGGAGATATATTATTCATGTTTTTTAGATTTTGACTGATTGGGCTGATGTGTCTGATAAGGTTATCTGCCTCCTCCCACTGCCTGATAAAGGCTGATAAGGGCGGAGGTGCGGGCGTGGCGGGTGCTGAGACTTGCGAGCTGAGCTTGCAGCAGGCTGCTGCGCGCTGTCAGCACTTCAAGATAGCTTGTCTGATGGTTGAGGATGAAAAGTTCGTTGGTGTATTCCACCGACTTTTCCAGCTCTGCCACCTGAAGGTCTACCAATCGTGTTTTCTCAGAACTTTTGTCAATTTTCACAAGGGCGTCACTGACATCGGCTGCCGCATTCATCACGGTATTCTCAAAATTATTGATGGCCTGTTCCTGCTGCGCCTTCGCCACTTTCAGATTTGCGATGTTCTGTCCGCGCGCGAATAGGGGAGCGGAGAGCGAGCCGGCAAGCTGTATGAACCATTTACCGGGATTCGTGATTATCGAGCCAAGAAGATTTGTGAATCCCCCTTGTGCGGAAATGGAAAGGGAAGGATAGAAATTCGCATGGGCCGAGCTGACCGCATAGAAAGCGGTTGCTAATGATCTTTCAGCGGCCACCACATCCGGGCGAGTGGCAAGATAGCTCATCGGCACGCCTGATATAGCCTCTGATGGAATGGATACATCAAGATTGGAGCTTACCTCCCAGTCATTGGGATACGTGTTGAGAAGCACCGAAAGAGAGTTGTTCACCACTGTGATCTGCTGCTCCAGATCAGGTATGGATGCAAGAATATTGTAGTAGTTGGCACGGCTTTGCACCACAGCGGCCTCAGTTGTGTTGCCGGCTTCTTTCAATTGCTCCATCGTGGCCACCTGGTCTTTCCAGATGGATGCCGTTCTTTTTGAAAGGTCGAGTTGCTGATGCAGCAGAACCAAAGAATAATATGTCGTGGCCACGCCGGTGACGATTTGGGAGCGGACCGCCTGTTCGTATGCCATGGTCTGTTCCAAGCTTGCCTTCGCGCTGCGCTTTCTATTGAGGATCTTTCCAAAGACATCGATTTCCCAGTTCGCTGCAAGAGGAAGGGTATAGCTCCAGTTCATATGGCTGCCGCCGTATGAAGCAGTTCCACCGTTAGGAGTGAAAGCGAGCGAAGGGAAGTAAGAGAGTTTGGCACCCTGAAGTTGGGCACGTGCCATATCGACATTAAGTTTTGCATTCTCAAGGTTTGTATTATTATTGAGAGCCTGCTCGATATATTTTTGGAGGGTAGGGTCAGTGAAGATCTCACGCCATCCCAGATATGCGAGTCCTGTGGAGTCTTGATTCTCGACAGCCTGACGGTATTCGGCTGCCACAGGATTATCTTGTGGCAGCTGATATTTATTGTAGATGTGGCAGCTGCTCATCAGGATGGCGAGTGCCGGCATACATGTAATCTTAATTATCTTATTCATCGCATTATTCTCTGTTAAGTGAGTATTGTTCAAGCTCGCTCTTGATCTTGCGGTTGTCCTTATCGCTCCATTTCTGCGGAGTAAATTTCTCTTGCAGTGTCTGGAATGCCACGAACAGTGCGGGCACCACGAGCACCTGCAGGATCATGCCGATAAGCATACCGCCCACCGCGCCGGTTCCGAGAGCCTGGTTGCCGTTGGCACCGGCACCGTTTGCAAACATCAGCGGAAGAAGACCGATGATAAGTGCGAGAGATGTCATGAGAATAGGACGCAGACGTGCTTCGGCTCCTTGTATGGCGGCTTTCACGATGCTCATGCCGGTGCGTCGGCGGTCGAGAGCATATTCCACGATGAGGATTGCGTTCTTAGCCAGAAGTCCGATAAGCATGATAAGGGCGATCTGAAGATAGATATTGTTTGCGATGTCGCGGAAGTGAGCGAAAATGAAAGTTCCCATAAGACCGAACGGCACTGAGAGGATAACGGCCCAGGGCAGCAGATAGCTTTCATATTGTGCCGACAGGATGAGATATACGAACATAAGGATCAGCACGAATATCATTCCGGTGCCTCCGCTGCTGCCCGAAGCCTCCTCGCGGCTCATGCCCGAATATTCAAAAGAATAACCTTGAGGAAGTGTTTCCTGAGCCACACGCTCGATAGCCTGAAGCGCCTGGCCTGACGAATATCCGGCAGCCGGTGTTCCTGTCACATTGATTGAAGTAAACATGTTGAAACGGTTGATGATGTCAGGTCCGTAGACACGCTTCAGATGCACAAAGTTGTCGATTGGTGCCATCTCATTGCCGTTTCTCACCTTTATCTGCTTCAGTGTCTCAGGGCTGATTCGTGCATCGGGAGATGCCTGCATCATCACACGGTAGAGCTTGCCATATGAGTTGAAGTTGGAGATGTACATGCCTCCATAGTATCCCTGGAGCGTGGAAAGGATCGCGTTCTGGGTAAGCCCTGCCTGCTTCACTTTCGGCACGTCGATTTCAACGAGATACTGCGGGAATGTCGGGTTGAAGGTGGAGTAAGCCATCTGAATCTCCGGCTGCGCGTTGAGCGCACCGATAAATTTCTGATATATGCCGAAGAAATTATCAAGTGAACCACCCGTCTTGTCCTCAAGCTTGAGCTCGAAACCATTGGTAGCCGAGTATCCTGATATCATAGGAGGCTGGAAAAACATAATGTTGGCATCCTTGATGACGGCGGCTTTGCCATACAGCTGTTGAAGCACCCCGGCTGCCGACTGTCCCGGTTTCTTGCGTTCATCCCACGGTTTGAGTTTTATGATGAAAGATCCGTAGGTATTGCCTTGTCCGCCGATGAAAGAGTAGCCGGTGATTGAAGTGCGGCTCTTTACTTCGGGAATAGAACCTATTATGGAGTCCATCTTGTCCATTACAGCCTGTGTGCGTTCCTGAGATGTGGCCGGCGGCATGGTCACGGCGCCCATGATCGTACCGGTGTCTTCGGTTGGCACGAGACCTGTAGGAGTGATGTTCATGAGCCATACAAGGATGCCGACTGCGGCTGCCACTGTCGCAAACGACACAATTTTGTGGTTGATAAACCATGTAGTGGCGATCTTGTATTTTGAGAGGAGTGCATCAAAAGCGACATTAAACCAATAGAAGAATTTGCGAAGGAAATTCATCTTCTCCTTCTTCTCTTTCGATCTGCTTTCCACATCGTATCCGCCCAGAGGATCCTCATCTCCTTCTTCCACTTTATGAGGTTTCAGGAAGAGGGCGCAAAGGGCAGGGGAAAGGGTAAGGGCGTTGACGGCAGAAAGACCGATGGCCATAGCCATCGTCAGACCGAACTGACGGTAAAAAATACCGGATGTGCCGCTCAGGAAAGAAACAGGAATGAACACCAGCATCATTACGAGAGTGATTGACACGAGTGCTGAACCGATTTCACTCATTGCGTCGATGGAGGCCTTACGTGCCGATTTGTAGCCTTGGTCAAGCTTGGCGTGCACAGCCTCCACCACGACTATCGCATCATCCACCACAATCGCGATCGCAAGCACGAGAGCGGAAAGGGTAAGAAGGTTGATGGTGAAGCCGAAGATGTAGAGAAGGAAGAATGTACCGATAAGGGCCACCGGAATGGCGATCATCGGGATAAGTGTGGATCGGAAGTCTTGCAGGAATATGAACACCACGATGAAAACGAGTATGAAGGCCTCAAGCAGCGTCTTCACCACCTCATGGATTGAAGCGAAAAGGAAGTCGTTGACACTCATCGTTGTCTCGATCACGAGACCTTTCGGAAGATCCTTGCGCCATTTATCCTGGAGCTTTTCGATATTCTTGATTACTTCTGTCGCGTTTGATCCCGCCGACTGGAAGATGATGGCTGCGGATCCCAAGTGGCCGTTGTCGCGGTTGGCGAAGCCATAGCTGAGTTTGCCAAGTTCAACTTCCGCCACGTCACCGAGTTTCAGTATCTCGCCATCTTTAGTGGCGCGTATCACGATATTTTCAAATTCCGACTCATCCTGCAGGCGCCCTTTGTAGCGCATCGTGTATTGGAAAGTCTGGTTACCCTGCTCGCCGAAGCTACCCGGAGCCGCCTCTATATTCTGCTCGGCGAGAGCGGCGGTGATGTCGGCGGGCATAAGGTTGTATTGGGCCATTATTTCCGGTTTCAGCCAAATGCGCATTGAGTAGTCCGCACCGAAAGCCATAGCCTCGCCCACGCCAGGAACACGTTTGATTTCCGGAATGATGTTTATCGACATGTAGTTGTCGATAAACTGGCTCGTGTAGCTGTCGGTCTCATCAAAGAGAGCCATTACCATCAGCATGGAGGTCTGGCGTTTCTGAGTGATGACGCCCACCTGGTTCACCTCCGATGGAAGGAATGCGGCGGCCTTAGCCACGCGGTTTTGCACGTCGACGGCAGCCATATCCGGATCCATACCCTGTTTGAAATACACCTGGATGGTAGCGGAACCGTTATTTGAAGCTGATGACACCATATAGTCCATGTTCTCGGCTCCGTTTATCTGCTCTTCGAGAGGAGCGATCACGGAGTTAAGCACTGCTTGTGCCGAGGCTCCGGTATATGTTGTGGAAACTGAGATGGTAGGAGGAGCGATATCCGGATACTGTTCGATAGCAAGGCTTGAAAGTCCGAGAATACCGAAAATGACGATGAAAATTGATATCACCGTCGAGAGCACCGGTTTATTTATAAATCTGTCAAGTTTCATTTCTCTCTGTTGTTATTGTCGTGCGATTAGTTTTTTGGGGTAATCACCATTCCGTCTTTCACTTGAGTTCCTACGCCCTCGATCACTATGACATCGCCGGCTTTAAGACCTTTGGTCACGATGTAATTGGTGCCATCGTTCTTGGAATCTATTATAATAGGTGACTGATGCACTTTGGAGCTGTCGCCGACTACATATACAAACTTCATGTCCTGGATCTCGAAGGTGGCTTTCTGTGGAATCGTTATCACACCCCTGTTGATTTGCGGCAGTAGCACCTGGCCGGTGTTTCCGCTGCGCAGCATCCCGTCGGGATTTGGGAAAGCGGCCTTCACGGTGGCGCTTCCTGTATTTGGGTCAAGGACACCTGAAATCGAGATAATCCTGCCCGGCTGGCTATATATTTCCCCGTTTGCGAGTTTCAGCTCAACGGCGGGAAGAGAGTCGAGCACCTGCTTCATTGACTTTCTTCCTTCATCGGTGAGTGAGAGTATTTCCTTCTCCGTCATCGAGAAGTAAGCTTCCATATCCTGATTGTCTGAAAGCATGGTGAGTAAAGTGGATGGAGACACCAGGGCACCTTCCTTATTGTCGATCGTGCCGACTACGCCGGCTACCGGAGCTTTCACAAGAGTGTACGAGAGGTTTTTCTGCGCTGATGTGAGATTGGCCTGAGCCTGTCCGAGCTGAGCCTTTGCTGCATTCAGTTGGTCTACGCTTGTCTGATAGGCGGAAGCGGAAATGATATTCTTGTCAAGAAGAATCTTGTTGTTGGTTGCGTTCGTTTGGGCTGTATTGACACTTGCCTGCGCCACTGCCACTGCTGCCTTGGCGGCATCCACTGCGGCCTGAAGCTGCACTTGGTCGATGGTGAATAGGAGTTGTCCGGCAGCTACTTTCTGGCCTTCCTGAACATGAACTTTTGTAAGGAACCCGGATATCTGGGGACGTATTTCCACGTCGTTCTTTCCATGAAGTGTAGCCGGATAGTTGGTGTTGAGGTCTGCATCGGTTTCAGTCACTGTCAGAGTGGCGAGAGTTGGAGCAGACTGTTGCTGCTGAGCATTGTTGTCTCCTTTGCATGAAGATAGAGCTGCTCCTCCTGTCACAAGGAGTGCGCAGACTGCAAAATTAGTTAGATTTTGTTTCATATTTATATATAAATATTGTGTGTTCGTTGGAATCTTGTAGAAACTGAGCGCCGGAAACTTTGTCAGGGTCCTCGGGAGTCATATCGCTCCTAAGTTAAAAAACAAAAAAAATTGTTTTTTGTTATGTAGTGATAATAAAGAATGTGAGAAATTGACCAAAATAAATGACTTCACAGAGGCTATTTGATAAAAAAAGCAGCCTATTTGGTGAATAGGCTGCTTATCGTTTAATTTCTGTGAGCTGATTATATGGGCTCTAAGTTACTTTACAAACTTTATGGTGCTTGTCATTCCTTTGGAGTCTTTAGCGGTAGCCACAAACACACCTGAGTCAAGTGAAGCGATGCTTACGCCGTCATTGGCGGAGAGCAGGAGATTGCCTGCCAAGTCGAAAATCTTGATTTCGCATCCTTGAGCAAGAATCATATCCGACGATAAAATGATCTTGTTTGCAACAGATGAAACTGTTTCGACGCCGCTTTCCGATTTCTCGTAATATAGATATGGATCGGAAGGTGACTCGGAATCAAATGTCCAGGGTGCATCCGGAGTTGAGCCGAAGGCGAATCCAAGTTTTTCTGCCAGCATATCTGCAGTCACATCCTCCTTATTGTAAGTGGTGCCTTCGATTGTCTTTTCAGCAAAGTCATTGTCTATTACCGCGAGGCCTGAAACCACAAGATTATTGCTGACGCCGGTCTCATATTTCACTTCACCCTTATAGATAGGATTGCCGTCTGCATCTTCATCATATTCCGGTTCGGCGTTATAGCTTGTTCTTCCCACCACTCGGTGCACTGTCGCAAGCTGATGCGGATATTTCTCCTCTACTTCCAAGGTCGGGTAAATGAAGGCAGACACGCCAATCATGTTATTGGTGATAGGAGAGTCTCCTGTCTTCTGCCAGTCACCTTCCATTTCGCCGGCTATGCCGCCGAGTGAGAGGGCATTTGTCCATTTGGATGCTTTGGTGGCCTCGATAGTGCCTTCCACATAGTTGCTCTTTACAATGGAACGGTCAAGGAAACCTGCTATTCCGCCGACAGTGTTTTCCGCCTTGAGGTTGGCGTCGACATGGCATTGGGAGATAACCTCATCACCGGTGGTAGTAGTGCCCACGATACCGCCTAAGGTGTTCTTTGCTGTCAGATTTCCTGAAAACGCGCATCCGGTAATGGCGGTGCTTGTCCTGATGTCTCCAACAATGCCGCCGGCCCCGCTGCACGACGGAAGGTCGATATCGGCATCGGTCACTTCACATGCCATGAAATTGGTATACGTGTAAGATTTGGCTGCGATAGTGCCGAAGAGGCCTCCAAAATTATCGCCTGAAACGGAAACTCCATTGATATGGATATTTTCAAAATTGGATCTTGATGCTTCTGAAGCTATCACGGCGGCATCATAATCTCCGTAGAGCAGCATCGATGTGTTGTCGAATCTGATGTTCTTCACAGTCGCGTTTATGCAATATCTGAACAATGCTGCTTTGTCATCGGAATAAATGGACAGGTTGCTGATCGTGTGGTTGTCGCCATCCAGGACTCCTGTGAATTGATTGATCTGTGAGAATGTCACACCTCCGCAATCGATATCGGCTGTAATTTTATAATTGCCCGCAGGATCGCTCTTTATCTGCTGGATGTCGCCGGCTGAAGCAATCAGATACGGATCCTCTTCAGTGCCTGTGCCGCCTGCGAATTTAGTGAAAGGAAGGGCGTATGCATCTGCTGTGAACTTATTGTTGTTCAGATACACTATGATGAGTTCCGGATCAGCACCCTCGGTCAGATATACCATCCGGATATCTCCTTTTTTGCTGTCGGGAGTGAAAGAATGGATAACTCCGTTTTCCGGTGTGGCGATCAGAAGTTCTTCCTGAA
Source organism: uncultured Porphyromonadaceae bacterium (assembly GCA_947174515.1). Classification (GTDB taxonomy): domain Bacteria; phylum Bacteroidota; class Bacteroidia; order Bacteroidales; family Muribaculaceae; genus Lepagella. Next base: position 1,780 of record CAMWJD010000037.1, on the reverse strand, counting down.
GCACCGTTGAATTTTCTGAACCGCGCTTCACGAGAAGCATATATTCAAGATCTTTATCAGTATTGAAGATGTAGGGCGACAGGGCGCCTGAGGATATGTAGATCTGGGCAAGTTCCACATTCTTTCCGGTTGGAATCTTGTCAAGTCTTATCATATCGCCATTGGAATCCAGCCAGCACACCGGAGCATAAAGGCTCGTGTCATCCATCGGGATTCCGGAAGAGAGCGCGCTTGCATAGCAATATCCGCCGGCTGTGGCCACGCGGTCGATCGACGTCGACAGACCGTATCCGCGATACTGTTGGTCCACTTCTGTCACGGTATTGCAAGAGTAGAGATCCACGAATTCAAAATTCATAGCGTCGCCCATATGCACGAACATCGTCTGGGGTTCATATCCCGGTATGTCGGTCATCTTCACGTAGTCATACGTATCCTTGGCGATGGTCTTGATGCGGTTGCCGTCGGCGTCGTAGACGTAGTAGGAAGAATTATAGTGGTCATCGTCGTTAAGAAGATATTCATCCACCGTCACCACGAAAGCGGGTCGCCCGTCGGCCGTGTAATGTCCGTCGTAATCCACGTCTTTATCCCATGACAGGGCTCCGACGCCGTAGAAAGTGTAATACACGTTCGGATCTTCCGTGTTTGGAACCGTCTTGATGGTGGTGGTGTTGATAAGTTCAATTTCACTTGGATAGCTGTCATTCATCTTATACACTTCCACAATCAGATTGTTGTCGGGCGTAATATCTTCATTGCCGCTCATTCCGGAGGGATCGATGAAGAAAGACTTTTCATATTGCACGTAGATAAGTGCTAACTTGCCGTCGATTTTCTTGCAGAGCATCATTGGCGACGACATCTGGTCGCCGGGGAGATTAAGATTGGGAATCACCTTCTCGAACACCACCTTCGGCTCGCTGTTGTATCCGCCTTTCGAGTAAGTGGTCAGGACCGACTTGTATTCAGCCAGGAAATCGATATAATTCGGGAAATCCATATCCGGATCCGGACGCTGCTCCTCGTAGAAAGTGATGTAGAAGTCTTCACTCCATTTGTCAGCCGCGCAGTCGATGGCATCCACAGGATAACCCGGCAGAGTCATCAGAGGGGTGGAAGTCTCCCCTTCAGCTAACTTTTCAATAGCGTAGATATTTGTTCGGGTGTTGGTGACATATTCCGGGGTGTTCATGGCAAATGATACCATCACCTCATATTTTTCGTCGCTTTTAAAAAATCTTTTTGTCACGGTCACGTCGAGCATTACGGCCGCGCATCGCGTTTCGCCTTCCTGCAGATTGATGATGTCGCTGACAGAGCCGATTTCATTAAATTTATTGTCATACACCGTATAGGTGAATCCTTTGATCAGGTGTTCGGTGGCATACCCTCCTTCAAGGATCACGTCTTCATAATCATAATTGCATGTCGCAAACCATTGAGTGCCGTCAGGGCCTGAAAGATATTGGAATTCATCTACCGTGGGAGTAGAGAAAAATGGAGCGACACGTTGCTTTTGGGAAGCAGTCTTGACATCAGCCCATCTTTGAGTTGTGTTTGCTTTCTTCATTCTTCCCAAAGGATTGTCACTCTTTCCTTTAAAGGAAGGGAAGGGAGAGGCTACGCTGCCGGCAGAAGCCACGAGGGTAGCTCCTAAAAGCATTGCTGAAAGTAATTTTTTCATTTCGTATTGGTTAAATTGATTGTTTTTCTGAAAGTAAATGTGCAAAATTACAAAAAAAAAGCCATATGTAAAATAGTGATGATAAGATAAATT
>CAMWJD010000036.1 GCA_947174515.1 uncultured Porphyromonadaceae bacterium | reverse complement strand
AATAATCTTACTTCTTATTTTTGCATATATTCGAAAAAAATTGTAATTTTGCGTGCTGAATAAATATTTACAGCATGGAGACAAAATACATTTTTGTTACCGGAGGCGTGGTCTCTTCCCTTGGGAAAGGCATTATATCCTCCTCTCTTGCCTGTCTGCTAAACGCACACGGCTATCGGGTCACAATCCAGAAATTCGATCCTTACATCAACATCGACCCCGGCACCCTTAATCCATATGAGCACGGCGAGTGCTACGTCACAGAAGACGGTCATGAAGCCGATCTGGATCTCGGACACTACGAGCGCTTCACAAACGTCCCAACTTCCAGAGCCAACAATGTCACAACCGGTCGCATCTACCAAAATGTAATCGAGAAGGAACGCCATGGCGATTATCTCGGCAAGACCGTGCAGATCATTCCGCATATCACCGATGAAATCAAGAGAAACGTTAAACTTCTCGGCGATACCGGCAAGTTTGACTTCATCATCACTGAAATAGGGGGCACTGTCGGGGATATTGAATCTTTGCCTTTTCTTGAAGCCGTGCGTCAGCTACGCTGGGAACTCGGAGACAGCGCACTGTGCATACATCTTACTTATGTGCCATATCTTCATGCGGCTAAAGAACTCAAGACCAAGCCTACACAACATTCAGTGAAACAGCTTCAGCAACTTGGCATCCAACCCGATGTGCTCGTTCTTCGCACGGAACACGATATTCCGGAAGGAATGAGAGCAAAGATCGCACTCTTCTGCAATGTCGCAAAAGACGCCGTGATACAGTCGCTCGACTGTCCCAGCATATATGAAGTGCCGATCATGCTTCACGCCCAGAACATGGATGAGATAGTGCTTCGCAAGATGCATGTGCCGGTATATGGTAAGCCTTATATGAAACCCTGGCTCGATTTCGTAGACAAGATACATACAGCTGAAAAAGTTGTGACCATCGGCCTCGTAGGCAAATATGTAGAACTTCAAGATGCTTATAAATCCATAAATGAATCCCTTTTTCAAGCTGCCACATATTGCCATCATAAATTGAATCTTAAGTATATCCATAGTGAAAAACTTAATGATGAGAATGTCAAAGACATGATGAACGGCCTTGACGGTGTCATTATCGCTCCAGGTTTCGGAAATCGAGGGATAGAAGGAAAATTCGTGGCATTGAAATGGTGTCGGGAAAATGACATTCCGACATTCGGCATCTGTCTGGGCATGCAGTGTATGGTGATTGAATTTGCCCGCAATGTGCTGGGCTATAAGGATGCCAACAGCACTGAAATGGATCCCGCCACAGCTCACAACGTCATCGACATGATGGAGGAACAGAAGCATATCTCCGATATGGGAGGCACTATGCGTCTCGGAGCGTATGACTGCAAACTCACACCGGGAAGCCTCGTGGCTGAAGCCTACGGAAAAACTGACATCAGCGAACGCCACCGTCACAGATACGAATTTAATGACGCATATAGAGAAGAGTTTGAAAAAGCCGGCATGCAATGCGTAGGCGAAAATCCAAAGTCGCATCTTGTGGAGGTTGTGGAGATTCCGGGCCATAGATGGATGATCGGCACTCAGTATCACCCTGAGTATTCAAGTACAGTATTAAATCCGCATCCGCTGTTCCATTCTTTTATGGAGGCGGCAATAAAATACCATGATGAAAAGAAATAAAAGAATATTTCTTGGAGCTGCATCGTTGCTTTGCATGATCTCCGCATATTCAGAAGAACCTTTTTGGCTTGGAGGTGATATTTCCGGCACCACAGCCGATGAAGCCCGCGGTCACTTCACAAAAAACCGCGATGGGGAAGTGACTGAGACCACGAGGTTAATGAAAGACTACGGCATGAATGCCACCCGCCTTCGCGTATGGGTTGATCCTAAAGATGGCTTCTGCTCTCCGGAGGATGTTTTGAAGATGGCCAAACGTTCTAAAGCGCTTAATATGCCGGTTATGATCGACTTTCATTATTCCGATTGGTGGGCCGACCCGGGAAAACAGAATCCACCGAAGGCTTGGCTTGGGCTTAGTGTGGAAGAGACCGCCAAAGCACTCGCGGATCATACCCGATCTACTCTTCAGCTCTTGAAAGATAATGGAATAGATGTGAAGTGGGTGCAGGTTGGAAATGAAACCACGCATGGTTTTTTATGGCCCATGGGAAATTTCCATGAAAATCCCCGTAATTATGCGGAACTTACAAAGGCCGGATGCAAGGCTGTGAAAGACGTATATCCCGAAGCGAAAACCATCATTCATCTTGACGATGGTTTTAATCAGGCTCTTTATGATAATGTATTTGACTATTTGAAAGCCAACGGAGTAGAATGGGATGTCATAGGAATGAGCGTCTACCCTTTCTGGGCTATGGAGGGGAAAAAAGAGGAAAGTGAAATCATGACTCTTGTGGATGCCATCGCCAATATCAATCATCTCAACAAAAAATATGGCAGTGAGGTGATGATCGTAGAGACCGGTGTGGATGCCAGAGAACCGGAACAGGGTAAGCAATTCATTGATGCGCTTATAAAAGCATCCAAGAACCTTACAGACGGTGCGTGCACCGGAGTGTTTTATTGGGCTCCTGAGATAGATGCCGACGCGCCCTACCATCTCGGTGCATTTTCCAAAGGAATGCCGACTGTCATCATGGACGCTTTCAAAGAGGCATCCGCATCCGGCAAATGAATACTGACAATTTGTAAACAATAATCTAATTTATGGTAAGTGTCAATGACCTGACAATGGAATTCTCAGCACGTCCAATTTTTACGGACGTGAGTTTCGTCATAAATAAAACTGACAAGATAGGCCTCGCCGGGAAAAACGGAGCCGGCAAATCCACTTTGCTTAAAATAATAGCAGGTCTGCAACCTCCGACTTCAGGAGTCGTGTCAAAACCATCTGAAGTCACCATTGGCTATCTTCCGCAGCAGATGAAACTCGCTGATGACACTTCCATAATAAACGAAGCAAGAAAGGCTTTCGCTCACATCGACGAGCACAAGGCCCGACTCAATGATCTCAATCACCAGCTCGCCACACGCACCGACTATGAAAGCGACTCTTATGCAAAGCTGATAGAAGATATCGAGTATCTTAATGACCGTCTGTCGATGGAAGGGGCTGATAACATGGAAGCAGAAGTCGAGAAAACTCTTACAGGACTTGGATTCAGCCGAGATGATTTCGAACGCCCAACTTCCGAATTTTCCGGAGGCTGGAGAATGAGAGTGGAATTGGCAAAGATTCTTCTTCAGAAACCGGATCTCCTTCTTCTTGACGAACCTACCAACCATCTTGACATCGAATCTATCCAATGGCTTGAACAGTTCCTTCAGACGAAGGCTAAGGCTGTGATGCTTGTGAGTCATGATCGCGCGTTCCTGGATAATGTCACCCGACGCACAATCGAAATATCATGCGGTAAGGCCTATGACTATAAGGTAAGCTACACTCCTTATACTGAGCTTAGAAAAGAACGTGTGGAGCAACAGCTGCGCGCTTTTGAAAACCAGCAGAAGCAGATAGCCGATATCAAGGCTTTTATTGAAAGATTCCGCTATCAGGCAACAAAGGCAATCCAGGTTCAAAGCCGCATCAAGCAACTTGAAAAAATTGTCCCTATTGAAGTGGATGAAGTGGATAATTCAAGGCTCCGGCTTAAATTTCCCCCGGCCCCACGATCGGGCGATTTCCCTCTGATTCTTGAAGATGTGGGCAAAGCGTATGGCGACCATCAGGTATTCGACCATGCTGAATTTAGAATTCGCAGAGGTGAAAAGGTGGCGTTTGTAGGCAAAAACGGAGAAGGGAAATCTACTCTCGTGAAGTGCATCATGGGAGAAATTGACCATTCCGGCACGCTGAAATTAGGGCATAATGTGAAGATCGGGTATTTCGCACAGAATCAGGCTCAACTTCTTGATGAGAATCTGACCGTATTCGAGACAATCGACAATGTCGCTGTGGGTGACATACGACTGAAAATACGCGATATTCTGGGCGCGTTCATGTTCGGAGGGGAAGCATCAGACAAAAAAGTAAAAGTCCTTTCCGGAGGTGAAAAGACACGCCTTGCCATGATCAAACTTCTTCTCGAACCCGTGAATTTCCTTATCCTCGACGAACCTACCAATCATCTCGACCTAAAGACAAAGGATATACTCAAAGATGCCATCAAAGACTTTGACGGCACTGTGATAGTAGTCAGTCATGATCGTGATTTTCTTGACGGACTTGTGGAGAAAGTATATGAATTCGGCGGTGGCAAAGTAAGAGAAAATCTTGGTGGCATCTATGATTTCCTTAGATCTAAGAATCTTGAAAATCTTCGGGATCTCGAGCTGACTAAATCACCGACCGTGAAAGAGCAACCTTCTTCAAATGATAAGTCCGATCAGGGAACTACTCAGAAGTCAGACCTGCCAAAAGCGTCCGGGCATCAAAATGCTCCTAAACTTTCATATGCAGAACAGAAGGCTCGAGAAAAGATAGTCAAGAAGGCCGAAAAGAAAGTGAACGAAGCGGAAGCTGAGATCGCCCGACTTGAATCGCTTCAGAAAGAAATAGAAGACAAAATAGCAGCCGGAGATACATCCCAGGAGACTCTTGACGCGTATGCTAAAGCTCAAAAGGACCTTGAGAACGGAATGTCGATCTGGGAACTCGCCACGATGGAACTCGAAGATCTAAAGTCGTAGGTCAATACCTTATGAACGTTCTCTCAAGCATGGTCTTAAACAAATCTTTTAATCAAAACGTAATGAATGATACTCTGCATGGCATAGATCGCAACAATCTCGATCAGTCCGTCTCGCCAAAAGAAGACTTCTATCAATATAGTTGCGGAGGATGGATGAAAGCGCATCCTCTTACCGCTGAATATTCTCGATTTGGAATGTTCGACCTGCTGAGGGAAAACGCAAGGGGACAATTGAAAGACCTGATAATCAATCTTTCCAAGCATGAAGATGCAAAAACTCCGGGTAGTGTCGCTCAGAAAGTTAGTGATCTGTATGCTATGGGAATGGATGAGAAGCGCCTGAACGAAGAAGGCGGATCACCCTTGCTTCCTCTTCTTGAAAAGATCAGGAACGCTGATACTACTAAAATGGCAGAACTACTCGCCTGGCAACATTCCGGAATCGGAAGCAGTTTTTTCGGAACCGGGGTAAGCACGGATGCCATGAATTCGGATATGAATATCCTGCATATCGGTGAGGTAGGTCTCGGACTCGGGGACAGGGATTTTTATCTGGAGGAAAATGAAACGAATGTGAATATCCTTAAAGCATATCACAAATATGTCAGACGCCTTATGGAACTCATCGGCTACGATGAAGAGGCGCAGGAAAGGGTATGGAAAGCTGTGATAAAGCTTGAGACTGAATTCGCGCGCAACAAGATGACACGTGAAGACAGGCGCGATCCGAGGAAAAGATACAATATCATGACCATCGATGATATTAGGTCGAAATATCCAGATTTCGACTGGGATACCTATTTCCGACTTTTAGGACTTGAAAATGCAGACAAGGCAAATCTTGCAAATCCGGCATTTACCGAATTCATCACATCATATATACCGACACTTTCTCCACAGGAAATAAAGGACTATATGACATTTGAGACTGTCAACGATGCGACAAATCTTTTGAGCGATGATTTCATCAACGCGAGCTTCGAATTGTACGACCGTGTCATGAGCGGCAAAGAGGAACTTGAACCTCGTTGGAAACGTGCGATGGCAATTCCCAACTCCATGTTGGGTGAGGCAGTCGGGAAACTATATGTGGAAAAATATTTCCCTGAAGAGAATAAAGAGTATATGAAGCGTCTCGTCGAAAATCTGAGACTTTCACTCGGCAAGCATATCAGCGATCTGCCATGGATGAGCGATGAGACCAAAGCTAAAGCTCTCGATAAACTTTCAACATTTACTGTCAAAATCGGATATCCTGATAAATGGAAGGATTATTCAGAAATAAATATCGATCCCGAGAAATCATATCTTGAGAATGTATTGGAGGCTTCCAAATGGTATGTAAAAGACAATTATGCCAAGATGAACAAGCCTGTAGACAAGGAAGAATGGCATATGACGCCTCAGACAGTCAACGCATATTATAATCCCACGACTAATGAGGTGTGCTTTCCTGCAGCCATTCTTCAGCCTCCTTATTTTGATCCGTCGGCTGATGACGCTCAGAACTATGGGGCTATAGGAGTCGTGATAGGACATGAGATGACCCATGGTTTTGATGACAGCGGCCGACAATTTGACAAGAACGGGAACCTGTCAGAATGGTGGACCGGGGAAGATGCCGACCGTTTCAAAGCCCTTGCCGATGGTCTCGTAAAACAGTTTGATGCGATAGAAGTCGCTCCGGGCGTGTTCGCCAACGGAAGATACACTCTCGGAGAAAATATTGCTGATCAAGGAGGTCTGAGAATAGCCCTTACGGCATATCTTGACAGTATCGGCGATAATCAAGCTCCGGATATCGATGGTTTTTCTCCACTTCAACGCTTCTATATCTCTTATGCTAATGTGTGGGCCGGCAATATAAGGGAAGAAGAGATCAAGCTGCGCACTAAGACCGATCCTCATTCACTCGGCAAACTAAGGACAAATGCCACATTGATGAATATCGATGAGTTTTTTGAAACTTTCGGAATCAAAGAAGGCGACAAAATGTGGCGACCTAAAGAAGAAAGGGTGGTGATATGGTAACAGTAGAATACGGCCTTATCGGCAAGACATTGGGACATTCATTTTCCGCGAAGTATTTCAACGAGAAGTTTATGAAAGAGGGAATATCCGCAAGGTATGACCTCTACCCTCTTCCGGACGTGGATTTGCTTCCGACACTGATCAAAGATCATCCACAGCTGAAAGGTCTCAACGTAACTATTCCATATAAAGTCGAGGTCATGAAGTTTCTTGATGATTTGAGTGAAGAGGCACGTGGAATCGGAGCTGTCAACGTAATCAAGATAACGCGTGATTCAGCTGATGGCGGCTATCATCTCAAAGGCTATAATTCCGATGCATATGGATTTTCTGAATCAATGAAGGAAGTACTTAATCGCTCCGGTTTCAATATATCGGATAATAAGGATAAGCCGGTTGCATTGATTCTTGGCACCGGAGGTGCTTCAAAAGCAGTGGTATGGTCGATGCGCAATCTTTGTTTTGAACCTCAGCTCGTGGGCCGCACACATCGAGACGATTGCCTTTCATATTCAGAGCTGACTCCCGACATGGTGTATGACAGCAAAGTCATAGTAAACTGCACTCCACTCGGGACGAGTCCTGACATAAACCGTGCCGCTCCTTTTCCATATGAATATCTGCATGAAGGTCAGATCTGCTTTGATTTAGTCTACAATCCTGAGGAGACCCTATTTATGAAGCTATGCAAAGCACATGGATGCATAGTGAACAATGGGCTTGAAATGCTAAGGCTCCAAGCGATAGGAGCTTGGAAAATTTGGAATGAATGACTTAGAGTGATTGGATGCATAAACTACCCTTTATTCCTGCACTTTCTCTTTCATTCGGGATCGCTCTATCTTCCATCACAGGATTGGCATGGTGGTTTGGAGCAATCCCTGTCATACTTGGCATCGCACTTTATTTTTTCATTCTTTATTCCTCGTCAGATCCAATCTCCACTTTCAAGTTAGGTAAATGGCACGCAGTGTGGGTGGTGCTGATTTTTGCAGGTATTGGAATGATCGATGAAGCTTTTGCAACCCCGGATGATCTTGAAAAAGCCTACCGGGGACGTGTTCCTGCGACGGTCACATGTGAAGTGACAGGAGTTTTGACCAAGACATATGGCGACCGAATAGATGTAATAATCGCCGGCACCAATCATGCAAAAGCAAGACTGCGAAGTGAAGCCACCGATCTTTCTCCGGGAGATCTGATATCGGTGCCTACAAAATACCTTAGATCAATATCAAAAGACACTACTGAAATCGGAAAGAAAACAGCACCGATGCTTAAAGCATCAGGAATTCTCTACACCGGATTCATAACGCCGACATCAATCGACAAATTAGGTCGCAGTAAATCACCGAGATATTATTTTTCCGGAATCAGAGAACACATCGAAATAAAAATTGAGAAAAGTCATCTGAAAAAGTATGTGGCAAATTTCATTAATGCGATATTAATGGGAGATAAGACCGGCCTCGACGAGCGGACAAGACTGACTTTCGCTCATGGAGGAACCGCTCATATGCTTGCGCTCAGCGGACTCCATCTTGGCATTATTGCAAGCTTCTTGCTTGTCTTGCTTTGGCCATTAAAGTTATTAGGGAAATATAAATGGGTTTATGGAGCCGCGATCATTCTCCTTTGGACATACGTATTCGTCACCGGCCTGGCATATTCTTCCGTCAGGGCATGCATCATGACTACTGTCGCATTTTTAGCCATCATCACGGAAAGAAAGAATTTCGCCGGAAATGCGTTGAGTTCCGCGTGCATTCTCATTCTGCTTTTTGATCCTTCGGCATTATTTGATGCAGGGTTCCAACTGAGTGTGGTATGCGTTGGAGCATTGATTATATATGCATCCCGGTTGAATCCGATATCACACCGTCATCATCCCATATTGTATTTTATATGTAGCATCTTGATAGCAACTATGGTAGCTACCGGAGCGTCATGGGCTCTTACTTCATATTATTTTTCACAGATACCTTTGATGTTTCTTCCTACAAATCTATTTCTTTTGCCAATTCTCCCATTTTATCTTTTTCTGGCAATGATATATGTGATGATGCTATGCATAGGGACCGATTGCAGTGTGTTAGCTTCTATTCTGAATCAAGGATATGACTTTATGCTTTGGTTGACTGAAAAATTTTCAGGTGGTGCAGAATTTGTAGTAGACTATCAACTCCCCCTCTGGGGTGTCATCGCATGGCTTATTCTATTTTTTGCCGCCGGATGGTGGCTCAACAAAGACAAAACTTTAACATGAGGGCAACAATAGAATTTCTTGAAAAGGGTTTTGATAAGTTTAATAAGGAAATTTTTGACAACGAACTTCCAATTCCAACAATGCGCATTTCATCAGCAAGATCATTCGTAGGTCAATTTAAGGTGGAGAGAACAGTCGGATTAATGGGAGTACGGAAAGAGAAACGCATTTTGTCATTGAGCGATCGATATGACTTCGATGAGACTGCCCTTGAAGATGTGCTTATTCATGAAATGATTCATTTTCTGATCCATTATAGGAAGATCCGTGACACATCAAGTCACGGCAAGACTTTCATTAGACTGATGAACGAAATAAACAGGAAATACGGCCGGCATATCACCGTGAGCCACAGATGTTCCAAGGAGCAACTGGAAAGTGATCGGGCTAAGGTTCATTCAATTGTCTGCCTTTGCACCACGACCGATGGCAGGAAACTTGCTTGCAAGGTTTCACAAAGCAAAGTATTTGAAATTCACCGGGCGTTTATGAATTGGGATTTAATTGAAAAAGAAGAATGGTTTTGGGTATATGGCCATTATTTCAATCGGTTTCGCAAAGTTTTGACTCCACGGTTATTTGCAGTAGATGAAGAAGGAATAGGAATTATAGAGTCGGGAACAAGGTTGGAATTTGTCGAAGTGTCGGGAGGAAGGACTATTTTACGCCCTGCCGGTCCAATCTTGCGTTGATAAAAATTCATGCCATAATCATCTCTGTTGAAAGGCAGATGGAGCAGCTGCACGCTGTCTACAAATATTCTTCGGTCGGAATGTCCGAAGGTAGCGATTGCAAAAATCCTGCTGACATTTAGCAGAGTATCAGTATGTATGGATATTTCAATCCATTTATCAAGACTATTGTTATTGATTTTTGAAATCTCCGTTGTCCCGTCATCATAATTAACGCCAAGTGTCAGATTACGTTCCGAATTTCCTCTGGTCATCATCTTCCATGTGATTTTATCTCCCGGAGAAAGCTCCGTGACCGGAATATTGGCTATCAGACCGTCGGAAAGAGAATTTCCATCTACGACAAAATGATGAGAATAGGGCCAGAGGTCGGTCGATGCGTTTTCATTCTCTGATTCTCCGGCCGCTTTTGCATATTTTATTTGTCGTTTGCTAAGTTCCGCATCCACCTTTTTGTTGAGTTTGGCATACTCATCCATATTTCTGCCATACCAGGCTATAGTGCTGTCCATCACCTCGACAGAGACACCATGATGCATCAAGACACCGCGTCCTATCATTTCCCTGCTTTGTCCATGCAAATATTCATATGCATCTCCCGAACGTTCGTACGCTTCAGCTATACGCAGGTCGGCCATGACTTCAATCATCTTTTCTTCTGAAAGAATGTCTTTCGGACGCTTTGTGCATCCGAAAGACAATAATATGATAAGAAATATTGCAGGAAGATGTTTCATAACTTACGCTCATTTAGAGATCATCTCATGATTCAAGACGGGCTCTTAATTTTCAGATTTTTCTTCCGTATGATTAAAAATCGTATTAAAGGCTTTTGAACAGTCAGATGAAAAGAAGATTATCAATAGAGCGACTCCTACACATATCGAAGCATCAGCAATATTGAAGATATACTGAAAAAACTCATATTCCTTACCGCCAATCCATGGAATCCATGATGGCCAGGTAAATGAGAAAAACGGGAAATAAAGCATATCCACTACTCTTCCTTCAAACCATCCGGCATATCCTCCACCGGCCGGAAAGAGAACTGCGTGTTCGGGAGGAAAGGGATTATTGAAGATCTCACCGTAAAATATGCAATCGAATATGTTGCCGGCCGCTCCGGCTGTTATCATTGCACACGCGATAAAAAATCCGATTCCAAGATTTTTTATTTCAATCGCCTTGGTGATAAACCATATAAAGAAAACTACCGCTGCTATTCTTCCGAAGGTAAGAATATATTTATTGAAAAGTTCCATGCCGAAGGCCATCCCGTTATTTTCAATGAATTTAATCTGAAACCATGGAAATACTTCAACTGACTCACCCATATAAAAATGAGTCTTGACGTAGAACTTCACGAACTGATCGACAAATACGATAAGCAGCATTATGATAGTGACCAGCCACCCTGTAGAAATCACAGGGTGGCGATGGTGATTGTCTGAAGAATATTCTGTCATAAATCTCACGGATGTCAGCGCACAACATTGGCAAGTATCTTCATGCCGTCGATATCAAGCTCTTTAGCAGGGTCCGGGACATCAACCGCGAGGGTAATGGAATCCGCAAGAACCTGAGATGCTATGTAGTCTTTATATTCGTTAAGGCATGCCGCTATCTCCGGAAGATCTGAAAGAGTCACTTTCACGCGATCCGTAATAGCAAAATCGGAATCCTTCCTGATATTCTGGATTCGATTTATGAGTTCGCGCGCAAGACCTTCGTTGCGGAGTTCTTCCGTAACCGTCACGTCAAGAGCCACAGTGACGTTACCCTCGTTGGCAACAAGCCATCCCGGCACATCCTCCGGAATTATCTCCACATCCTCAAGTGTAATGACCGGAGTTCCCGGCAAAGTCGCGAACTCGAATTTTCCTTCCCTTTCAAGCAAAGCTATCTCTTCAGCTGTCATAGCGGTTATGGCCTTACCAAGATCCTTCATGATCTTGCCATAGCGTGGACCAAGTTTCTTAAAGTCAGCTTTCACTTTCTTGACAAGTCCGGACTGTTCATTGTCTACGATCTTAACTTCCTTCACATTCACTTCGGCGGCCACAAGAGGAGCGATGGCCTCGAAATCAGACTTCTGTGAAGCATCAAGCGCAGGAACAAGAAGCTGTCCGAGCGGTTGACGCACTTTAATATTTACTTTCCTGCGCAATGCAAGCACAAGAGAAGTAGCAATCTGAGCCAAAGCCATCCGACGTTCGAGAGCCGAATCTATCAGCATCGGATCGCTGACAGGAAAATCAGCGAGATGAACAGATGCATATCCCTCACCTTCAGCCGAAGCACCAGTGAGATCACTGTAGAGACGGTCGGAATAAAACGGAGCAAACGGAGCCATAAGAAGGGCAACTGTTTTCAAGCAGGCGTATAGAGTCTGATAAGCTGCGAGCTTATCGTCATCCATTTCCCCGGCCCAGAAACGCTTGCGGTTAAGACGCACATACCAGTTTGACAAGTTATCGTTGACAAATGTCTCGATTGCACGTGCGGCTTTTGTAGGCTCGTAGTCATCCAGATCTTTCTCCACCTCCGCCTCAAGTGAATTGAGAAGTGAAAGAACCCAGCGGTCTATCTCCGGACGTTCTGCGGCCGGAACCTGAGGTTCGTCGCCGGTGAAGCCGTCGACATTGGCATATTGTGCGAAGAACTTATAAGTGTTGTAAAGGGTTGAGAAAAGCTTGCGGCTTACTTCAGCCACACCGTCTTCGTCATACTTAAGATTGTCCCATGGAGATGAATTTGAAATCATATACCAACGGACCGGGTCGCTTCCAAACTTCTCGATATTCCCGAAAGGATCGATGGCATTTCCAAGACGTTTGCTCATCTTGTTGCCGTTTTTGTCAAGAACAAGGCCATTTGAAATGACCGCCTTGTAGCTTACGGAGTCAAACACCATCCCTGCAATCGCATGAAGAGTGAAAAACCAACCGCGCGTCTGGTCAACGCCCTCGGCAATGAAATCAGCGGGATATATCTCATGGCTGTCAAGCGCTTCCTTATTTTCAAAAGGATAATGACACTGGGCATAAGGCATTGCACCGGAATCAAACCATACGTCGATAAGGTCAAGCTCACGCTTCATCGGCTTTCCGGTTGGAGATACGAGAGTGATGTCGTCTACATAAGGACGATGCGGATCGATCTTATTGTAATTCTCCTTTGAATAATCACCTGGTCTGAATCCTTTGGCCGCAAATGGATTCTCTGCCATTACTCCGGCTTTTACTGCCTTCTCGATCTCATCATAAAGTTCCTGATAGCTGCCTATGCAGATTTCTTCCTTTCCGTCTTCCGTGCGCCATATTGGAAGCGGAGTTCCCCAATAGCGCGAACGGCTGAGGTTCCAGTCCTGCACATTCTCAAGCCATTTGCCAAACCGTCCGCTTCCGGTGCTTTCAGGTTTCCACTTAATGGTCTTGTTAAGTTCTATCAGGCGTTCGCGAGCTTCGGGAGTTCGGATAAACCAGCTGTCGAGAGGATAATAAAGCACCGGTTTGTCAGTACGCCAACAGTGAGGGTAGTTGTGTACATGCTTCGCTATGCTGAACGCCTGCCCTGCCATCTTCATCTCCATGCAGAGCACAACATTAAGGTCTTCAGCCTTTGAAGCTGCAACCTCATCATATTTCCCCCCTTCGTTAAACTTAGGATCATAGGCATTCTTGACGTAGTCGCCGGCATGCTTGGAATAAAGCTCCACGTCTACGCACTTCTCTATGAATTCGGGTGCGAGCTCATCAAGAGTGTAGTATTTGCCTGTAAGGTCAACCATCGGGCGGGTTTCACCTCTCTTATTTATCATGTAAAGTGCCGGTATTCCGGCTGCTTTCGCCACCTTAGCGTCATCGGCACCGAATGTCGGAGCTATATGCACGATACCGGTACCGTCTTCTGTAGTCACATAATCACCGGGGATGACACGGAATGCTTTCTCTGCAATCTCCACAAAACGGTCGGTGCCCACCTCATAACATTTTTCAGGATTAAAGGCAGCATATTCCTTTACGAAATCAGCAGCATACTCATTGACTTTCTCAGTAGGCTTCACCCAGGGCATTAACTGCGAGTAGCGCATACCTACAAGGTCGGAACCTTTCCAGCGACCGACTATCTCATAAGGAACCACCTTATCTCCATGCTTATATTCAGCAAGGGGCGTCTTAGAGCCTTCAGCCTTGAAATAAGAAGGCACAAGCACTTCAGCCATTATTACGGTGATGGGTGATCCTGTATAAGGATTGTATGTGCGGATCGCCACATAGTCGAATTTCGGACCTACGCAGAGCGCGGTATTGGAAGGAAGAGTCCAGGGAGTTGTGGTCCAGGCCATGAAATACGGCTCGCCCCACCCTGTCATCTCATCTTTCGGATCAAGCACCTTGAAAAGAGCGGTCGCAGTCGTATCCTTCACATCGCGGTAGCATCCGGGCTGATTTAGTTCATGGCTTGACAGCCCTGTGCCGGCAGCCGGAGAATAGGGCTGAATAGTATATCCTTTATAAAGATAGCCCTTATCGTAGAGCTGACGAAGTAGCCACCAAACGGATTCTATATAAGCATTGTCATAAGTGATATAAGGATTGTCAAGATCAACCCAGTATCCCATTTTGTGAGTAAGGTCGGTCCACTCCTTGGTGTATTTCATCACCTCGCGACGGCAAGCGGCATTGTACTCCTCCACAGAGATCTTTTTGCCGATATCCTCTTTAGTGATTCCAAGAGTTTTTTCAACACCGAGTTCCACGGGAAGTCCGTGAGTATCCCAACCGGCCTTACGTTTTACGTGGAATCCCTTCATTGTCTTGTAACGGCAGAAAATATCTTTGATTGTTCGGGCCATCACATGGTGGATACCCGGCATGCCGTTGGCCGACGGGGGGCCTTCGAAAAAGACGAATGTAGGACAACCTTTGCGAACATCCATAGATGTCTCGAAAAGATTATGGCGATCCCATACCTCAAGTATCTCCTTGTTGACATTGGAGAGATTGAGCGGGGTTGAATATTCTGTGAATTTTTTCATATATTGCAATAATAATTTATCATTAATCTTTTGTCATTGATCATTAAATCTTGGCACCCTTTACACCTTTTACGCCTCCTTTACCTCCGCCACCAAGGGCGAAAATATTTCGGTCGTAGCTGAATGTCTTGCGTTCCACTTCGCGTTTGCGTTTCAATGCGAGTTGCACAAGTTTGTCCATAAGGTCGGAGAATTTAATGCCGGTTGCCTCCCAGAGATAATAAGATAGAGATCCCGGAATTGTGTTGATTTCGTTGACGTAAATTTGACCGTCTTTCTCATCAATCATCACATCCACGCGGCTTACACCGTGGCAGGATAATACTCGGAAAGTCTCGCAAGCGAGATGCTGAACTCGTTCTGAAGTCTCTTTAGGAAGATCCGCCGGAATTCTCTTTTCGCTGGCTGCCATTCCATCGTTGCCACCACGGTATTTTTCATCGTAGCTTAAGAAATCTCCTTTTGATATTGGTTCTTCGCAAACGGAAGGCTGATAATCATCGCAATCACCGAGTACGGAACAGTTGATCTCCTTCATGGACTCAAGCATATGCTCCACAATAATACGTTGTGAGAAACGGCAAGCGGTATCCACTTTTTCAATCAGCGAAGCCCTGTCGCTCGCCTTTCCGATACCGACACTCGAACCGAGGTTAGCCGGTTTGACTATTACCGGATACCCTATCTTATTTTCTATTTTTTCGATAAGCTCATCTCGTTTGCGACTCCACTCCTTATCAGTAAACCATACATAATCCACAACAGGCACACCGGACTCTCTGAGAATCATCTTCATGGTTATCTTGTCCATACCGTTAGCGGAGCTGAGTGTGTTGCATCCGGCAAAAGGAATACCGATAGTTTCAAGCAGGCCTTCAAACACACCGTCTTCCCCGTTGGTGCCATGAAGCACCGGGATAGCGACATGAAGTTCGGCCACCACAGGATCTTTCTTTGAGAAAAGCCCCGACTTGGTATTGGCACGATAAAGGTTGAAATCACCATATTCAGGACGCATGAACACCTCCTCGGCATTAGCAACGAGAGAGTTCATGTCACGATAATTGCGAATATTGAGCAGATTGTCGCCGGTGTACCAGCGACCCTGCTTTGAAATGTAAATAGGAATTATATTGTATTTCTCCTGATTGAACGCACTTATAGCTTGCAGTGCGGATATGACTGAAATCTCATGTTCCACACTTCTTCCACCAAAAAAAACTGCAACGTTAGTTTTCATAATCAGCTGATTGTAATCGATATTTTCACTTTTTTAAAGTACGGCAGACGCCGACTGCGCACCGTAACCCTAACAAACTGCAAAATTAATAAAAATCACTGAATTTCCGAAATTTTATTTTACTTTTCTCATCGGAGGTCTATGTGTCTACCGTCTAAGGCCCCGTCTCATAAAAAATGGGGCCTAAATTGTCTGACGGATTCTGAATGGATTATTTATTGAGGATGTCGTCGAGGGTGGAAGCCTGGACGCGTATCGGGTCGGTCTGAATCTTTGATGTGGTCTTGAAATGATGGGGCGCAAAGAGTTCGATTCCCGCTTTATTGAAATAGTCCTGGATGTTCTGCAACAGATCGGACATTATGAATGGCATATCGTCAGCATCCTTTATATAGGCGTTGATCTGATAGCACATATAATTGTCGTTCAGTTCCGTTTCCAACACGAATGGTGCAGGGTGCTCCAAAATCCCTTTTGTGTCAAGAGCCGCATCTATCATAAGTTGATGAACCTTACGCCACGGGACATCGTATCCCATGGTAAGCATCGTGTGAATAATCAGACCATATTGACGTGCGGAATATGAATAGTTGATGGTGTTGGATGATATGATGAAGGAATTCGGAATGGTGACGAGTTCATTTTTTATAGTCCTCACGCGAGTGACGAACGGGGATTTCTCAATGACATTACCAATTGTTTCATTGACTTTTATGAAGTCTCCGGTCTTGAACGGTCGCATGTAGGTAATCACGAAGCCTGCGATGAAATTGGAAATGACCGTGCTTGAACCCAAAGAGACAATGACGCCGACAAAGACGGAAATACCTTGGAAAACTCCTGATTCGGAGCCGGGGAGATATGGGTAGATCATAGCAATCATGAAGGCATATAGCAAAAAACGGATGATATTGAAAGTAGGTTCAGCCCAATCCGGATAAAAACCGGAAATCCTCAGTTTTTCGTTCTGTATCTCATGTGAAATATATCTCAGCCCTTTTACGATATATCTTACACAATACCATATAATAGCGATAATGAAAAGATTAGGAATATAGTCGAATACAGCCACCACCATCATCTTGATGGGATCGACTATATAATAGAAAATCTTAAGCGCGAGGTTTTCTGTCTGGGGAAATATGGAAAAAAGAATAGGGACAGTGAAAATGAAGAGCAGAAGAAGCAGAAAATAGCGAAGGATCCTGCTTAAGAAGATCAAAATACGACAGAGGTAATTCTTATTCAGCAATTCATAATCCCTGATCACAAGAGGCTTCAGCTTATGGAGTTTGAGCCAAATGATCCTCCTGCGCAGTTTACGGAACAGATAGTTGATGAACTTGACAATCAGGCACTGAATACAAATTACGAGAACGAATAGCGCAATCCTCTTTATAATCTGCCAAAAGCTATTCTCAGCCTTCATCAAATCTATCTTATCAGAAATGATCGACATGTAAACTTCAGCGAGTTTCTGAGGAGTGGTAACATTCCATAAAGCATCCAGCTCAGTAACACTCATGATCACCTTATCGCCATACATTATGTCGATGTAATTATCATTGTCAAGAAGATATACGGAATCGCGCCGAAGCGTCCTCTCATGCCCTATCTTTGTAATAGCCTGGACAGTAGTCTCAGCACGATCAATGGGTGAATGTCCTCCTCGAGCTGCGTAAATACGGAATAGGGTATCTTCCTCCACCACAACCGGCACACCCGGAGTGACAGCCCGAAGCGAATCAATCTTATGTATCTGCCGAGCCCTCTTCAAAGAATCCGCCGCCTGAAGCTGATTGTTTTCATCAAGCTTTGCGCGCAAAAGAATCTCATTCAGCTTCATTTCCTCAATCTGCAATGTCATTTCAAGCATTTTCACTGAGTCTGACTTAATCCTGTCTTCATCAGCAAGGTAATTGTCCTGAGAATATGCCGAGACAGGAAAGACTATCGTCAGCAGCAGAAGCATAAAGAGAACCGGATTCCAGGCATTGTCACCTTCATGTCTCGATCCATGCGAAAAGAGTATCCTTTTTATCAAGTTATAGTTCATCGTATTCTACAGATATAGGGCGAATCCAAAATTGAATTACAAAATTAAGACAAATAGGATAGATATGCAAATAATATGCCGATTAATGAAGTTGTAGAAAACTCATCTATCATAAGAATAGGGAAATCAATGTGAACAAATTAACTTATGTTAATGTTTAAATACTAAATTTAAGAGATAAGTAGCCCACAGAAATTAAACGATAATGTAATTCAAGCAGCTTGAAAAGATCTTGACATGATAACTGCGGCTAATTTTGACCATCCTGGCATTGTCG
>CAMWJD010000035.1 GCA_947174515.1 uncultured Porphyromonadaceae bacterium | reverse complement strand
ATCAATATCCTATATTTCAAGTATGGAATTTCAAAATATAGACTATTGATTAAAGTATTCAGACAATCTTAACACTAACCTGAAAACTCATGAAAAAGGAACACATAGTGGCCTTCATAATTGCCAGCTGCATTTCTTCGGGAGCAAATGCTCAGAAGAAAGGACTGACTGACATGTCAGAAAGTCGGAATGCGGTGATGACCAACACTCCACTTGATGCAGTGAAATGGACCGGTGGGTTCTGGGGCGAACGCTTCAATGTCTATAGTGGCACTTCACTTGAAAGCATGTGGGAGACATGGTCGAACCCGGATGTATCCCACGGATTCAGAAATTTTGAGATAGCAGCCGGCACTTGCGACGGTGAACATTGGGGACCTCCATTCCATGATGGCGACATGTATAAATGGCTTGAGGCTGTCGCCGCAGTGTATGCTGTCAACAAGGATCCTAAGCTTGATGCCTTGATGGATAAATTCATTGAGCAAGTAGTAAAGGCTCAACGAGAAGATGGCTATATCCACACTCCTGTCATCATCGACGAAAGAAACAGAGGCATCGACACCCATGCGCATCATAAAGAGCAGACCGTAATCGGCACCAAAGTAGGAGGAGAGGATGAAAAGGGGGCCTTCGCGAATCGCTTGAATTTTGAGACCTACAATCTTGGACATCTCATGATGGCGGGGATAGTGCATCGACGCGCTACCGGGAAAAACACTCTCTTTGATGCAGCAGTGAAGGCAACCGATTTCCTATGCAATTTCTATGAGACAGCATCGGCAGAACTTGCTAGGAATGCCATTTGCCCCTCCCACTACATGGGAGTAGTAGAAATGTATCGTGAAACCGGAAACCCACGCTATCTGGACCTTGCGAACAATCTCATTAATATAAGAGGACTCGTAGAGAATGGAACTGACGACAATCAGGACCGCATACCTTTCAGAGACCAGTATAATGCGATGGGCCATGCGGTGCGCGCCAACTATCTCTATGCCGGAGTCGCCGACCTTTTTGCTGAAACAGGCGAAGAACAACTGATGAAGAATCTCACCAGCATCTGGGACGACATTGTGAACCGCAAGATGTACATCACCGGAGCTTGCGGAGCGCTATATGACGGCACTTCCCCCGACGGAACATGCTACGAACCGGACAGTATCCAGAAGGTGCATCAAAGCTATGGCCGACCATATCAGCTTCCCAACAGCACAGCCCACAATGAGACATGTGCCAACATCGGCAACATGCTCTTCAACTGGCGTATGCTTGAGTCGACCGGAGATGCCAAATATGCAGATATAGTGGAGACCGCCCTATACAACAGCGTACTCAGCGGAGTTAGCCTTGATGGGAAACGATATTTCTACACCAATCCGCTTCGCATAAGCGACAATCTACCCTATACCCTGCGTTGGCCAAAGACACGTGAGGAATATATAAGCTGTTTCTGCTGCCCTCCAAATACTCTGCGCACCATCTGCGAAGCACAGAATTACGCCTACACTGTCAACGACAGCACTCTTTGGTGTAATCTCTATGGCAACAACGAACTCTCTACTTCCTTAGGGAAGAACCGGAACTTAGTAGTGAAGCAGAACACACTTTATCCATTCGACGGATTGGTAGAACTGACAATGGTCCAAGTACCCAAGAAAGGAGACTTGGCTTTGAAACTCAGAGTGCCGTCATGGTGCGACAAGGCGGTTGTCAAGATAAATGGAGAAACTCAAGACGTAGCCATAACGCCAGACACCTATATAACATTAAATCGCAAATGGAAAGCCGGCGATAAGGTGACTTTTGATATGGACATGAGGACTAAGCTGATGGAGGCGAATCCGCTTGCAGAGGAAATACGCAATCATACAGCTGTCAAACGCGGTCCATTGGTATATTGCCTGGAAAGCATTGACATCGAGGGGGGCAAATCAATTGACGATATCCTTATTCCTGCGGATGCCCAATTCACCACAAAAGAGATTAATATCGATGGCAGCAGAATCACAGCTCTCGAGACTACAGCGCGTCTTGCCGATAATGGGAATTGGACCGGGAAGTTATACCGGGAGGTAGGGAGTGCCGACAAGCCGGTCAAAGTGACCCTGATTCCTTATTATGCCTGGGGCAACCGGGATAAGGCTGAGATGAGCGTATGGCTGCCGCTTGCACGCTGAAATGACAAACTTCGCTAAACCTTTCATCAATGAATAAGAGAGCATCAATAATCACGGCTATTTTGGCACTGGGATTGCCGGCATTCTCACAGACATGGATCTGGTATCCAGGCGACTACGAAATATGGCTCGGCAACCGTATGAACAATAACCGTACGGAACGCGGCGCATTCTTCCCTCCATTCTGGAAAACAGACAGCCATTTTGTCACCGTGGAGTTCAGTAAAGATATCGAAGTGCCGGAGGATGAGGAGATCACGATTAAGACTGAGGGAAGATATAATGTCAAGCTTGATGGCAAACTCCAGTTTGGCGAGCCATCTACATTCACAATCCCTGCAGGAAAGCATAAGCTCAATATCAAGGTGTGGAATCAGTCGACTCCCCCTGCATTATATGTGAAGGGGAAGAATGTCAATTCCGATGCCAGCTGGAAAGTGACCAACGAAGATAAGGAATGGATAGATGAAAGTGGGAAGGCAAGCGACACATCAGCCACCACCTACGCCCAAGCGGGATATTGGAATTTGGACGACATCAATGTGCCTCCTTCAACCTTCTCATTGGCTACCCGGCCAAAGGCGCACGTGGCAATCATAGAAAAAAATGATGGCGGTAGGCTATATGATTTTGGACAAGAGACTTTCGGACAAATAGTATTGAAAAACCCGACGGGCAATGGGATAGTCAATATATATTATGGTGAGAGTCCGGAAGAGGCTCTTGACATCGACTTTTGCGAGACACTCGACAAAATAGAGTTCGGAAAGAATGATGTCAAGGATATGGCCACAAACTCAACGAGCCGAAGAGAGAAAGATTACACCCTCGACAATTCCAAGGCTTTCCGCTACGTATATGTGAAGCCTGAAAATGGAATCAATGTAGAGGATGTAGCGATGCTTTATGAATATGCTCCGGTAGAATACAGAGGAAGTTTCAAATGCAGCGATCCTGAAATCAATAAGATCTGGGATGTAGGAGCATATACTATGCATCTGACTACACGGGAATTTTTCATTGATGGAATCAAGCGTGACCGCTGGGTATGGAGTGGAGATGCTGTGCAGAGCTATCTCATGAATTATTACCTATTCTTCGATAGTCCCACAGTGAAGCGCACTACCCGTCTGCTTCGTGGAAAGGACCCGGTGACAGCCCACATCAATACCATCATGGACTATACGCTCTACTGGTTTATCGGCATCTATGATTATTATCTTTATACAGGCGACAAAGACTTTGTGAAGGAAATATATCCCAAGATGCAGTCGATGATGGACTACGTATTGAGCCGGACCAACAGCGAAGGAATGCTTGAGGGACTGACCGGCGACTGGGTATTTGTAGACTGGGCAGATTTCCCGATGAGCAAGCAAGGTGCGCTTTCATTCGAACAGGTGCTTTTATGCAAGAGCCTTGAGACGATGAAGCTCTGTGCAGATATTGTAGGAGACAAGGATGACGCTCTTCTTTATGGCGATATGGCCACAGCACTTCGCGAAAAGCTATTGCCTACCTTCTGGGACGAAAAGAAGCAAGCCCTTGTGCATAATGTGGAAAACGGGAAAAGGAGTGAGCAGGTCAATAAGTTCGCAAATATGTTTGCCATCAATTTTGGATATTTCGATGAGCCTACCACTGAATCAGTTATGGAGAACGTAATGCTGAATCCTGATGTGCCTGCCATCACCACCCCCTATATGCGTTTCTACGAGCTTGAATCGCTATGCGACCGCGGGATGCAACGGCGTGTGCTGCAAGAGATGAAAGATTACTGGGGAGGGATGCTTCGCGAAGGAGCCACCTCATTCTGGGAAAAGTACAATCCGGAAGATAAAGGCACAGAGCATTTGTCGATGTATGGACGACCCTACGGCAAAAGCCTTTGCCACGCATGGGGAGCCAGCCCGATATATCTTTTAGGAAGATATTTTCTTGGAGTCGAACCTGTGAAACCGGGATATGAAGAATTTTCAATCACCCCTAATCTTGGAGGGCTCAAATGGATGGAAGGGACCGTACCAACTCCCGACGGCGAAATCTCTCTGTATGTAGACGGCAAAGAGATAAAGGTAAAGGCCACTCAAGGGAAAGGCTACCTCAACATAAAGTCGAAAACCATGCCCAAAGCTGATTATGGCAACTTTGAAAAAGTAGGTCCAAATTCCTATAGACTTTGGATCGACACCGATCGAGAGATAAAGATAAAATATAAAGAAATATAAAGAGGCATTCATCCATGAAAATCTTATCGAAATATCTGCTACTCGTCTTCGCACTCATGATGATGTGCGGATGTAATCATCATAAGACCATAGCCCTTGATTATCCGGAGAACGGATCAAATCGCATGAAGTTTGCCGCCGAGCACCTTAGCAAGGCGCTTGAAGGGAAAGGCTATGACATAGTCGAAGCAAAAGATGCAAAAGATGACACAAGAATAATCCGATTGAGTGAGGCCACCGATAGTGTAGGCCCCAAAGAGGGATTCACAATCACTTCTGCAGATAATCTGATAGAGGTCAAAGGCAACGATGGGTCGGGCGTCATATATGGATGCATGGAAATTGAAGATATTCTGGATACGGAAGGAAATCTTGACAATCTTCCTGCTTCGATGACCGATGCTCCTGAAATGGTGCTTCGCGGAGCATGTGTAGGTGTGCAGAAACCATACTTGCTTCCGGGAAGAAGCGTCTATGAATATCCATATACTCCTGAAAATTTCCCATGGTTTTATGATAAGGAACTTTGGATTAAATATCTCGACATGTTGGTAGAAAACCGCATGAACTCTCTATATCTTTGGAATGGCCATCCATTTGCTTCACTCGTAAAGCTTGATGATTATCCATTTGCTGTAGAAGTGGATGAGGAGACATTCAAAAAGAATGAGGAGATGTTTTCATTCCTGACTTCGGAAGCTGACAAACGAGGCATCTTCGTAATCCAAATGTTCTACAACATAATAGTCTCCAAACCTTTTGCCGAACATTACGGCATAAAGACCCAAGACAGAAACCGCCCAATAACCCCTTTAATCAGCGACTATACGCGTAAGAGTGTAGCGGCTTTCATTGAAAAATATCCTAATGTGGGACTTCTTGTCTGCCTTGGCGAGGCTATGGACACATACGAGGATGATGTAGAATGGTTTACCGAGACCATAATCCCCGGAGTAAAAGATGGGCTTGCAAAACTGGGGCGCACGGATGAGCCACCGTTGCTTTTGCGTGCACACGACACTGACTGCAAAAAAGTGATGGATGCCGCATTGCCACTATACAAAAACTTGTATACAATGCATAAATACAACGGGGAGTCTCTCACTACTTACGAGCCACGTGGTCCATGGTCGGAGGTGCACCGGGAACTTAGTTCGCTGGGAAGTGTGCATATCAGCAACGTGCATATTCTTGCCAATCTTGAGCCATGGCGTTGGAGTTCACCTGATTTCACTCAGAAAGCCGTGCAAGCAATGCATAATGTGCATGGCGCCAACGCCCTGCATCTTTACCCTCAAGCTTCTTATTGGGACTGGCCCTATTCAGCCGACAGCATCCCCGGAGGACGCCAACTTCAACTTGAGCGCGACAGCACATGGTATGAAGGTTGGGGGCGCTATGCATGGAATAGTCACCGAGACCGTAAGGATGAAATCAAATACTGGAACCATCGGTTTGCCCGCAAGTTCGGACTTTCTGATGATAAAGGAGCTGCTATCAGGACTGCCTACGAAGAATCGGGTGAAATTGCCCCCAAACTTCTGCGCCGATTCGGCATTACGGAAGGCAACCGCCAGACTCTGCTGCTCGGCATGTTCATGAGTCAGCTCGTCAACCCCTACAAATATACCATCTATCCCGGATTCTACGAAAGCTGCGGACCGGAAGGGGAGAAACTCATCGAATTCGTAGAAAAAGAATATAAAGGGGAACCGCATGTCGGCGAACTTCCTCTCGACATAGCAGCCCAATGTGTTGAACATGGCGACAAAGCCGTAGCTGCAATCAAGAGCCTGGGAGGAAAAGTAAAGGCCAACCAAGATGAATTTGACAGATTGGCAAACGACATGGAATGCTATAGACTCTTCGCATATTTCTTCGATCGCAAGGTGAAAGCAGCTCAGCAAGTCTTAAACTATCAATGGACAAAAGATATAAAGTATCTTGATGCTGCCCTTCCACTTCTTGAAGAGAGTCTCGACTATTATAATCAACTTGCAGACCGCACCAAATCCACCTATCTCTATGCCAACAGCATGCAGACAAGTCAACGGCGTATCCCAATAGGGGGCAACGACGGCAAGAACAAAACATGGGAAGAACTCGCAGTGCATTATCAGGCAGAACTTGACAATTTCAAGCAGAATCTCGCCATGCTGAAGGATAAAGCTGCAGGTAAGGTTAATGATAATGCAAAAGAAATCAAGCCTCTCACTGATGCCGATGTCACCATCAACGGATCTTCTCTCAAGCGTGTGAAACTCGCCGAAGGGGCTGTGATATTTGAAAACAAGCCTGAGGCCAAAGTAGTCGGACTGGCTCCCGAGCTGCAAGGACTGACCGCATTCCAAGTGGATGGTGAGGCTCAGCGAAAGGAGGGCACTACTCTTGATATAGAATGTAAGGAACCTGTCACTCTCCTCGTGGGATATCTAAGGGATGACAATAAGAGATACGCAAAAGCGCCAAAGCTTGAGACTGACGCATCTGCAAATGAATATGGCCAAGCTGAGCCGGTGCTGACAAATGCCATTCATCTCGATGGCATGGCACTTGCCAACATCCATGGTTATCATTTTGATGCCGGCAAGCACACTCTTAATCTTCCAAAGGGGTATACACTCGTATTGGGATTCACTTCCGACAAAATTACCCCACGCAATGCAGGGCTTGCAGGAGCTGAAGAAACTCCTGATTGGCTTTTCTTTTAATAAAACTATACAATGAGACGCTTCTTCTTTGTCATCGTATCCATATTAGTCGGCTGGCACACTTCTGCCAGCCAACCTCATGTCAGCCAGCAACGAATGGCAGATGTGTATAAGGAGGCCTGCACACCATACAAATATGGACTTGTCGTAGCCCCGGAAGATAATTATCATAAAATAGATTGTCCTACAGTATTTCGTGAGGGCGACAAATGGTATATGACCTACGTGGTCTACGATGGCAAAGGAGGGAAAGACGGACGAGGATATGAGACATGGCTCGCGGAGAGTAAGAATCTACTTGATTGGACCACTCTCGGACGCGTGCTGGCCTTCTCAGACACGGGATGGGACAAAAATCAGAAAGGAGGATTTCCATCATTAATCGACATGGAATGGGGAGGCAGCTATGCTATGAATAGCTATGATGGGAAAAGATGGATGACTTATATAGGAGGAGAAGGCACCGGCTACGAAGCTGTCAACGCCCCTCTTTCGATAGGACTTGCCTGGACAAAAGGAAATCCCGGTACTCCCCATCTATGGAACACTCTGCCTAAGCCTATTCTGTCGTATGCCGACCAGAAGGCACAATGGTGGGAATCATTGACACAATACAAGAGCACAATCTATGAAGATCCATCCCGCAAGTTAGGATCACGCTTCATGATGTATTACAATGCCGGAGGTATCAACCCTGAGACGGGAGTGAAAGGGGAACGCATAGGGATAGCACTTTCCGACGACATGACTAATTGGAAGCGATACGAAAAAAATCCTATCTTCACGCACGAGGCACAGGGTACCATCACAGGCGATGCACAGATTGTCAAGATGGGCGACCTCTATGTGATGTTTTATTTTTCAGCCTTCAATCCGTCGCGAACCTATAAGGCATTCAATACATTTGCTTGCAGCTACGATTTAGTGACATGGGATGATTGGGAAGGAGATGACCTCATCTATCCCACAGAAGATTTTGACGAAATGTTTGCTCACAAAAGCTATCTTGTCAAACATGATGGAGTGGTCTATCATTTCTATTGTGCTGTGAATAATTCTGAGCAAAGAGGAATTGCGGTAGCCACAAGCCGACCAATGGGAAAGTCTGAGGTGACTTTCCCCGCTCCCCTATCCAACCGGAAGCAACGGGATTGGGAAAACCATCATATTCTTCAAATCAATAGAGAACCTGCCCGAGCCGCATTTATACCATACGGCACTGCTAAGGGAGATCGCTCTATAAGCCTAAATGGAGATTGGCGTTTTCACTGGTCGCCTACCAATAAGGGTCGGGTCAATGGATTTGAAAGAATGGGGTTTGATGACTCTAAATGGGATATTCTTTCCGTGCCGGCGGTCTGGGAGGTCAATGGATACGGAACTCCAATCTATGCGTCAGCAGGGTACACATTCAAGATTAATCCCCCCTACGTCACTGATACACCGAAGGAAAACTATACAGCATTTACCGAACGGAATCCTACAGGACAATATCGACGGACTGTAGATGTCCCGGCATCTTGGCTAAAGTCGGGACAGACATTTCTTCGTTTCGACGGAGTGATAAGTGCATTCTATATATGGGTCAATGGGAAAAATGTAGGTTACTCTCAAGGCAGCATGGAGCCGGCGGAGTTTAACGTCACTCCTTATCTTCGTGCAGGGAAAAATGAAATAGCTCTGGAAGTGTATAAATATTCTGACGGCAGCTACCTTGAAGATCAAGATTTCTGGAGATTTGCGGGTATCCATAGAGATATCACACTGTTCCATACCCCCGATGTGCGCCTCAGAGACTATACAATACGCACACTTCCAGATGAAGATTACGAGGATTTCACCCTTCAAATCGATCCTCAATTTTCAGTATATGGAGAAGAAAAAGGTAAGGATTTCACCTTGAAAGCAATTTTATCAGACAAAGAGACCACTATTTTCGACACAATAATCAATATCAACGATATTATTGATCTCGACCATAAGGCATCGGTGATGAACGAATGGTATCCTCAGAGAGGGCCGCGTAAACTTGGCAGGATTTCACATCGAGTGAAAAACCCACACAAATGGACTGCCGAGACACCCTTCCTCTATGATCTTCAACTGGAACTCTGCGATGCAAATGGGAATGTGATCGAACGCACAGAGAGCAAAGTTGGATTCAGGAGTGTCGAGATAAAAGATGGGCAAGTGATGGTGAATGGACGTCCTATTCGTTTTCGTGGAGTCAACCGTCATGAGCATGATCCTTTGACAGCACGCGTCATGAGTGATGAACTAATGAAAAAAGACATTATGCTGATGAAGCAAGCTAATGTCAACGCCGTGAGAACGAGCCACTATCCCAACACTCCGCGATGGTATGAGCTGTGCGACTCGCTTGGTCTCTACATAATGGATGAAGCTGACATTGAGGAACATGGCCTACGCGGCACACTGGCCAGCACTCCTGATTGGCATGCTGCATTTATGGACCGTGCTGTCAGGATGGCAGAAAGAGACAAGAATCATCCGTCGGTAATTTTCTGGAGCATGGGAAATGAGAGTGGCTATGGCCCCAACTTCGCGGCCATCTCGGCTTGGCTTCATGACTTCGATCCTACACGACCGGTGCATTATGAAGGAGCACAAGGAGTGGATGGCAATCCCGACCCCACGACAGTAGACATAATAAGCAGGTTTTATCCCCGAGTGCAAGCTGAGTATCTTAACCCGGGTATCAAAGAGGGAGAAGACAAAGAGCGAGCAGAAAATGCCCGATGGGAAAGACTGCTCTCCATCGCCCAACGAGACAACGACACACGCCCCGTGCTGACCAGCGAATACGCCCACGCAATGGGCAATGCCATGGGGAACTTCGGGGAATATTGGGACGAGATATATAGCCATCCCAGAATGGCAGGAGGTTTTATCTGGGATTGGGTCGACCAAGGCATCATTCGTGTCCGTCACGACGGAAAGACAGAAGTGTCTTACGGAGGAGACTTCGGCGATAAACCCAATCTGAAGGCTTTCTGCATGAACGGCGTGGTATTTGCCGATCGCAGTCTCAATCCAAAGTATAATGAAGTCAAGACTGTCTATGCTCCGATAGGAATCAAACTGATAAGCTATGACAAGGATAATGGGAAGGTGGAGATAGAGATTACCAACAGAAATCATCATACCGGATTGGATCAATATGAATTCACCGCCACCCCCGTCGTCAATGGAAGGATCGGAAAGCCCATGAAGATTTCAGTTCCAAATCTTGCACCCGGAGAAAGCGGCAAAATTGAAGTAAACATAAACAAGCCAAAACAAGAAGGGGATTTGCGCCTCAATGTAGCCGTCACTCTCCGCGATAATACTCTATGGGCACCTGCCGGACATGAAGTCGTCATGCGTCAACTTGATCTCAATCCTGATTTGATGGCAAGTGTCAAAACAGACGTAAAAAAAGCGGCTAAGCCAACTACTGCCGAGGATGCTGATTTGATCAAAGTGAGAGGAAAGAATTTTGAAGTCGCTTGGGACAAGAATGACGGGAATTTATCCAATCTTTCTTATTATGGGTCTCCAATACTGAAGGGCTCACAATTCCAGGCTTTCCGCGCTCCTACCGATAATGATAAAAGCTTTGGAAATTGGTTGGCAAAAGATTGGGAAAAGCATAACATTGCTACCCCAACAATCAAGTGCAAGTCAATCAAAGTGAATGAATCTGAAGATTGCACCATTATAGAATCAGAGCAGGAATACTCTTACCTTGAAGGGAAAATAAATGTAGAAAGTGAATACAGGGTCTATGGTGATGGAACGATAGACTTGATCCAAACCTACGACCGAGAGGGTAATCTTCCGGAATTGCCACGTTTAGGCAGTGTTTTAATTGCTGACAGCAAATATTCTCATGTAGATTGGCTTGGTTATGGACCGACAGAAAATTATCCGGACAGGCTGGAATCATCTTCAATAGGAAGGTGGACAGCCAATGCCGATGATCTTTACACCCATTATCCACGTCCTCAAGATTCCGGTAATCTTGAGTCTGTTGCAGAGATTTCTATTACCGATAAAGCAGGGAAAGGACTGCGGGTTACGGCACTTGAATCTCCAATATCGGCTTCAGCGCTGCCATATTCCGTAGAAGATATCAGTGCAGTAGCTCATGATTGCGACCTAAAAAAGAATGAAAATATCTTCCTTTCGCTTGATGCTGCCGTGATGGGACTTGGCAACAGCAGTTGTGGTCCCGGAGTATTGAAAAAGTATTCGATAGCCCCCGGAAAGCATACATTGAAAGTAAGAATCTCCCCTACAAAATAATCAAAACTGCAATGAAGCTGCGACTACTTATAGTATCCACACTTATTGGAATAACATTACAATCATTTGCCCGATCATCTCTTGAGCAACGCTTCGCCAATACCCCTTTCGAAGCAAATCCATGGTGCTTCTGGTATTGGATGTATGGGGCAGTCAGCGAGGAAGGAATCAAGGCAGACCTTGAGGCCATGAAGGAGATTGGACTGGGAGGCATCTATCTTATGCCCATCAAATCCGTAGAAGAAGGAGCTCTCTATGAAGGGCAAGCGCCACAACTTTCTCCTGAATGGTGGCGACTTGTAGGCCGGAGCATCGAGATAGCCGACAGTTTAGATCTGAAACTTGGCATGCATATCTGTGATGGGTTTGCCCTCGCAGGGGGACCTTGGATTTCTCCAGCTGAATCAATGCAGAAAGTAGTGGCGGCAGATACGATAATATCAGGAGGAAAGATAAAGGGACTCCATCTCCCTATTCCGGAGAAAAATGAAGGATACTATGAAGATATTGCTCTCCTTGCGCTGCCGGCCAAGGGGGAAAAGATAACTTTCAAACCTATTATAACCGTTGGGAATATTAATGCAGAATCTAATGCTGCATCCGGTGTCAGAATTGATGATAAGGGAGTGATACGGTCATCAGAGGCATGTTGGATTCAATATGAATATCCTCAACCTATAAATGTGAATAATGTCCAGATTAAAGCCGGAAATAATTATCAATCGCAGCGACTCAAAGTCCTTGCAAGCAATGACGGAAAAAGTTTCCGTGACGTCAAGCAGCTTGTCCCGGCACGTCACGGATGGCAAAATACTGACCAACAGTCAACCCATGCGCTCCCTCCTACGACTGCCAAATATTTCCGTTTCGAATGGACACCGGAAGGGAGCGAACCGGGGAGTGAAGATCTTGATGCAGCCAAATGGAAGCCGAATCTCCGAATCAATGACATTATCTTAAGTGGCGAGCCCCGTATCAATCAATGGGAAGGGAAAGCCGGTCTGGTATGGCGTGTGGCGGAAGCCTCAACAGAAGAAGAACTTCCGAAAGAGTTATGCATAGGCCGGAATGAAATCATTGACCTTACAGGACAAATGAAGGATGGAATCTTAAATGCAACGCTTCCCAAAGGAGAGTGGAGGATTCTTCGACTTGGGCATACTTCTACGGGGCACACCAATGCAACCGGAGGAGCCGGACGAGGCTTGGAAGCCGACAAATTTAATCGTGCAGCCGTAGAAAAACAAATTGACAACTGGTTTGGGAAAGTTTTCACTGAAGTGAAAGATGCTGAAGCAGCCAAGCGTGTACTAAAATATATGCACGTAGACAGTTGGGAATGTGGAAGTCAGAATTGGAGTGATAATTTCGCGTCAGAATTCAAACTTAGACGTGGATACGACCTTCTGCCATATCTGCCTCTTCTTGCAGGCATCCCAATAGAGGATGCTGAGACATCTGAAAGAGTATTGCGCGACATCCGCACCACTCAAGCAGAGCTTGTGAAGGATGTGTTTTATGATGTCCTTGCCAATAAGGCAAAGGAATTGAATTGCTACTTATCGGCAGAAAGCGTTGCCCCCACAATGGTGAGCGATGGAATGCTGCATTATCAGGCTGTGGACTTCCCGATGGGTGAATTTTGGCTCAATAGCCCGACCCATGACAAGCCCAATGATATGCTTGATGCCATACATGGAGGACATGTATATGGCAAAAATATAATTCAAGCAGAAGGTTTCACAGAATTACGCGGCACTTGGGATGAGACTCCTGCTCAGATCAAGACACTTCTTGACAGGAACTACGCACTTGGCATCAACCGTATATTCTTTCATGTCAATACCCACAATCCATATCTTGACCGCCGACCCGGCATGACACTTGACGGCATCGGTCTCTTTTTCCAGAGAGACAATACTTGGTGGCAGAATGGAGGTAAAGGTTTAGCAGATTACATGCGTAGGGCACAATCTTTGCTGCAATATGGAAGGCCGGTAGTGGATATAGCTGTGTTCACAGGCGAAGAGACGCCGCGGCGCGCCATTTTGCCCGACCGGCTGGTAAGTTCACTGCCCGGCATATTTGGGGAAGAGAGAGTGAAGTCAGAAGAAAAGCGCATGGCCAATGAGGGTCAGCCAATACGCACTTTACCTGTAAAAGTAGCTCACTCTGCCAATATGGCAGATCCGGATAAATGGATAAATCCTCTGAGAGGCTACTCCTACGACTCAATGAATAAAGATGCACTCCTCAATCTTGCCCGGGCAAAAGATGGGAAACTGATCTTGCCGGGAGGTGCGACCTACGGCATGCTTGTGCTGCCGCTTTCATCTCAGTTAATCCCCAACATTACCCTGAGCGATGAAGTGGAAGCAAAAGTGGCTGATTTGAAGGATGCAGGTGTGATTGTGCCGAATCTTCCTTTTGCTGATGATGACTTTTCTGGCTTGGGTATTGAACGAGATATCATAGTGCCCGAGGATATCGCATGGACACATCGCAGGAATGACAATGAAAATGTCGACATATATTTCTTGTCAAATCAGCAGATGCAGCCACGCGAATTCGAAGCATCCTTCAGAATATCTGGTCGAAAACCGGAACTCTGGGATGCGGCAACAGGAAAAATCAATAAGAATCCTGACTGGAAGTGCCAAAATGAACGCACAGAAGTCTCAATCAAACTTCAACCGGCAGAGTCAGTATTTGTAGTTTTCCAATCTCCTACAGATATCAAATTTGGAAAATCTATTCCTACAGACAGTGTCAATATTCCGATAAATACAGACAACTGGCTGATTACCTTCCAAACGACGGGACGAGAGATCGAGACAGATTCTTTCTTCGATTGGACTACACATACTGACGATGATGTGAAGTATTATTCAGGCACGGCAGAGTATAAAACATCATTCGTCATGCCTAAATATAATAAAGGAGAACAAATCATATTGAATCTTGAAGGTCTGCATGACATAGCAGATGTCAAAATAAATGGTAAAGATTGCGGAATAGTCTGGACTGCTCCTTATAATGTCGACATAACTGATGCAGTAAAAGACGGAAAAAATGAACTCTCTATTGAAGTGACCAACACCTGGGCCAACGCTCTTCTCGGTGCAGACATAGGGAAACCTCCATTCGATGGAATCTGGACCAATGGCAAATATAGGCGTGAGGAGCAGACTACGCTTCCAGCCGGACTGACAGGTCCACTCTCAATCACGATAATAACTCAAAAATAAGAACAATTAAAAAACTCAACTTTCGCAAGCAAAAGTTGAAGGTTATGAGATTAAAAGGATAATAACCTTTAAGTCAAGCTTACGAAACTTAAGTAAAAAAAAAGAAAAAATATGAAACTGAATCATATCTTCGGTAGGTTTATGTGTCTTTCTGCCATTTTGTCTCCATTTATAAATGCGGAGGCAGAGATAAAGATGCCTGCATTTTTCGCCAGCAACATGGTCATGCAGCAAAATACGGAAGGCAAGATGTGGGGAACGGCCAATCCATCATCAAATGTGACCGTCTCTCCTTCTTGGACCGACCAAAAATATACAGTCAAATCTGCGAAGGATGGCAAATGGACGATATCCTTTCCAACTCCTGAAGCGGGAGGCCCCTATACCATTACGGTAAGCGACGGCACCCCTACCCTACTCGAAAATGTAATGCTCGGAGAAGTCTGGCTTTGCTCCGGACAAAGCAATATGGAGATGCCGATGAAAGGATTCAAGAATCAGCCGGTAGAAGGTGCCAATATGGCAACTCTTCACAGCAAGAATCCCAATATACGTCTTTTCACCGTAAAACGTAATTCTTCTACCACACCAGTAGATGATGTCACCGGAAAATGGGCGGAGGCTACTCCCGAATCTGTCAGGAATTTCAGTGCAACGGCATATTTCTTTGGAAAGGAAATAGAAGAAATCCTGGATGTCCCTGTAGGCCTGATAGTGGTCGCATGGGGAGGGTCGGCATGCGAGGCTTGGATGAATGATGAAATGCTTTCAGCTTTCCCGGAGGCGGCCGCAAAAATTCCGGGTAAGGATGATAAAATTCAATCTAAAAACCGCACTCCAAGTGTACTCTTCAAGGGAATGCTCAACCCTTTGATTGGACTTCCGATGCAAGGTGTAATCTGGTATCAGGGAGAAGACAACTGGAATCGAGCCCATTCTTATACAGATATGTTCTCCACTATGATCAAAGGATGGCGCAATCTCTGGGGTCAAGGAGAGTTTCCTTTCTATTACTGCCAGATTGCTCCATACGACTATTCAATCATCACAGAGCCGGGACAACCTGTCTATAATTCAGCATATCTTCGTGAGGCCCAAGCAAAAGTGGAACAGATTGTGCCAAATACGGGTATGGCTGTTCTTATGGATGCAGGTTGGGACAAAGGGATTCATCCTCCCAAAAAGAGAATAGCAGGCGAACGCCTTGCACTGCTTGCACTCAATAAGACCTACGGGATTGAAGGAATCGGAGCGGAAAGTCCTGTCTACAAGTCGATGGAAGTAAAAGGCGACACAATAGAAATAAATTTCGACCGTGCCCCTGAATGGATTGCAGGCAAACAAAGCTTCGAATCCAATCAATTCAAACTTGCAGGAGAAGACCGAGTTTTTTATCCTGCCAAAGCTTGGATCTCACAAAAGAAGGTATTGGTAAAGAGTGATAAAGTGCCGCATCCCGTGGCCGTACGTTATGCCTTTGAAAACGCTTCAGAAGGAGATTTATTCAGTACAGATGGAATTCCTGTATCCTCTTTCAGATCTGATGATTGGCCTGACGAGTGCCTGCCAAAAGAATGAACCTGGCTGCTTTTCTAAGATAACTCAACTTTCGCAAGCGAAAGTTGAAGGTATAATCCTATAACTTAATAACCTTTAAGTTGAGCTTGCGAAACTTAAGTAAGATAAAAAAGACTTATAAAATGAGTTTACGGCTAATATTTATACATATTATATGCTTGATCGCTCTGGAAGCATCTGCGCTTTTGCCTAAAGATTATGTATGGGAGTCGATGAGTGTGAATTCATCGGGTTCTATGCCTGTAGGCGGTGGAAGCGTCGGCCTCAATGTATGGGCTGAGGACGGAGATGTATTGATGTATATTGGCCATAGCGGAGCCTACGATGAGCATGGCACATTGCTGAAGCAAGGTCGCGTCAGGCTGCATATTCCGGCCGACAGCATATCTGAATTTTCACAGACCCTACGATTGGCAGATGGATACTGCGAGATGAACCTCAATGGCTCAAAAGTCATTGTTTGGGCTGATGTCTACAAGCCGGTCGTCCATGTGGAGGTAGAGAGTCAGAAAGCCGTAGCTCCA
The DNA here is from genome assembly GCA_947174515.1 of uncultured Porphyromonadaceae bacterium. Classification (GTDB taxonomy): domain Bacteria; phylum Bacteroidota; class Bacteroidia; order Bacteroidales; family Muribaculaceae; genus Lepagella. Next base: position 2,136 of record CAMWJD010000035.1, on the reverse strand, counting down.
ATCTTAAGTTATGAAAGTTGGCGATATGCCGATCGTCCTTTCAGAAAGGGAGAAGGAAGACAGAATTCTTGGAAATGGTCGTCACCAAAAGGACTGATCACTACCACCGATTCAATTTCTGTTGGAAAGGATGGGATATCATTTTTCCATAGAAATCCATCTAACACAATATTCGATATAACTGTAGCCCGACAAGGTCTTGATTCAGTAAAACCTCTGTTGTGGAATCCCTTGAAGAATTTAATGTCAGGAGGACGCCTGACTGGAAACAATCTCCGATTCATTGGCACTCAAGATGGAACATACAATGATACGGATTTCCGTGCCTGGAATTTCACATCTGACAGACCGGCACAAAAGCATCATTACACAATTGCTCTCCATAATGAACAGGCCGATAATACTTCGGATTGGTATGCAGCTCTGGATAGCATCGCCTCTCTAATAAATTTGAAGAAAGATCGTAAGTCATCACAAAAATGGTGGAATAATTTTTGGGAACGCAGCCATATCACTTCCACTAATCCCAACGATACAGTGACATCCAGGATGGCAAGGAATTATACTTTATTCCGCTACATGCTTGGGTGTAATGCTTACGGCTCTGATCCTACAAAATTCAATGGCGGATTATTCACATTCGACCCCCAATATGTGGATTCAGTCCAACAATTCACTCCCGACTATCGCAATTGGGGAGGAAGCACAATGACTGCACAAAATCAGCGTCTCGTCTACTGGCCTATGCTAAAAAGCGGGGATGTCGATATGATGAAACCGCAGTTCGATGCATATCTCCGAATGCTTGACAATGCACAACTTCGATCCCAATTTTATTGGGGTCATGACGGAGGGTGCTTCTCAGAGCAAATTGAGACATTCGGACTTCCCAATATGATGGAATATGGCACTAAACGCCCGGCTTGGGCTGATCCGGGAGTGGAATACAACGCCTGGCTTGAATATGAATGGGATACCGTGCTTGAATTTTGCCAGATGATTCTTGAGACCTCCCGATATGATGGGGCAGACATTTCAGAATATCGACCGCTCATAGAAAGCGTCTTGACATTTTTCGACCAACATTACAGATATCTTGCCTCTCGACGTGGCAGCAAGGATCTTGACGGTGATGGCAAACTAATCCTCTACCCCGGCTCAGCCTGTGAGACCTATAAGATGACTCATAACGCTGCTTCTACAGTCTCCGCTCTCCGGAGAGTCACTGGTGATTACATCAATTACCTAAAGGAGCAGGGAGATACCGCAGTGTCAAAATGGAACCAGATATTCAACCGTATTCCGGAAATACCTTTGAGAGTAGTCGATGGGTACACTATGATATCGCCGGCCAAAAGCTGGGAACGGATCAATAATGTGGAGACTCCACAACTATATCCCGTATGGCCCTGGCGCTTTTATGGAATAAACACCAACGATCCTGAGAATCTTGAAATAGCACGTAATACGTATCTTTATGATCCTGATGCCCTCAAATTTAGATCAACTACAGGATGGAAACAAGACAACATTTGGGCCGCATGTCTTGGATTGACAGACGAAGCCTATAATCTAAATGCGGAAAAATGGGCTGACGGGGCGCATCGCTTTCCGGCCTTCCTTGGTCCGGGATTTGACTGGACTCCTGATCATAACTGGGGAGGAAGCGGCATGATAGGACTTCAAGAGATGCTTTTGCAGACAGATGGAGACAAAATATATTTATTCCCTGCGTGGCCCGCGAATCGAGATATAAGTTTTCGACTTCATGCTCCCGACAAAACCATTGTCGATGCAGAATTAAAAGACGGAAAAATCGTGAAGCTTGACGTGATGCCCGAAGAAAGAAAAAACGACATTATCCTTCCAAAGTCTTTCAATCCCAACACTTCAACTTCCGGGAGCGAAAATTGAGGGTATCACCTACCTCAACATGAAAATAAACCTATAAACCCATAAACCTTAAGTTGATCTTGTGAAACTTAAATAAAAAAATGCAAATGAAAAAACTTGCGACGATCATATCATTCTTAGTTTTTCCTTTATTGGTGTGTGCAACCGCCAATGTGACTCCTCAGGAAATTTCAGTCGCCGGATTCTTCCCATTGAAAGACTCCGGGCGTCTGATTTACAATT
>CAMWJD010000034.1 GCA_947174515.1 uncultured Porphyromonadaceae bacterium | reverse complement strand
TTGCTGAATTGTAGGCATTTTAGTTTGTTAAAAATTAAAAAATATCTAAAATTTATAGTCTTTTTCAAAATTCGGGGCGCTTCAGAGCGGAAAATCCACTATTGAAAGCACATCAGAGAACAATGGGGCACATACCGCAAAATCACACTAACAAATTAGGAATTAATTTGTTAGCGATGCGGATGGGCGTTTCTTGCCCTAAGACGATGCAAAGTTACAAAATTTCAATGAATTATGCAAATAATAATTGAGAATTGAGAATTGAGAATTTAGAATAATTGAGAATTGAGAATTGAGAATTTAGAATAATTTAGAATTTAGAATTTAGAATTTAGAATAATTGGGAATTGGGAATTGGGAATTGGGATTTGAGAATTGGGGTGCGGGGTGATCAGACGGGGTTGAGGCCGCGGCGGCGCCATTCAGGGAGGGCGTTGTAGTCGCGGGCGATGTGGTTGGCAAGGACAACGGCTTTTGAGATATGATCGCAGATATTCTTTTCACCAATAAGGCTTACGATGTCGGACTTCTCAAGAGTATCCCTTACACCGGGCTGAACACCGGAGAGGACAATCTCGATGCCATCTTTATGTGAAGAGCGTATGAGAGTCTCAAGGTTGTGGATTCCGGTTGCGTCGATGAACGGCACACGCCGCATACGGATGATGCGGACTATGGGCCTCTCTTTCATTGAACTGCGCATCATCTCATCGAACTTAGTGGCAATACCGAAGAAGAACGGACCATTGATCTCATACACTGACACGCCCTTTTCCACTTGCACCACTTCATGAGCGTTCACCTCTGTGCCTTCCGCGATGTCAAGTTTCTTGCCATACACCTTAATTTCCGCATTCTCGGTCACACGGCGCAAGAACAGCAACATGGCGAGCAGAAGACCGATTTCGATGGCGATGGTAAGGTCAAAAATCACGGTAAGGAACATTGTGACCAGGAGCACGGAGAAATCACTTTTGGGATTACGGGATATAGCCCTTACCGTGCGCCAACCGCTCATATTATAAGCCACTACCATAAGGACACCGGCCAGACATGCCATCGGCACAAGATTGATAAGCGGCATGAAGAAAAGATAAATAAGCAGAAGCACAAGGGCATGGATCATGCCTGCCACCGGAGTGCGTCCTCCGTTGGTGATATTGGTCATGGTACGCGCGATCGCTCCGGTGACCGGTATTCCACCGAAGAGAGGCACGACGATATTGGCAATGCCCTGGCCAAAGAGTTCTGTGTTGGAATTGGTGCGGGAGCCCGTGATACCATCGGCCACAGTAGCAGAAAGAAGAGACTCAATGGCTCCGAGCATGGCAATAGTAAACGCGGATGGAAGGAGCGCATTGATTGTGGCCATATTGAATGAGAAGCCATGAGGCATCGGGATATCCGACTTCATATTTCCGAAGCGGTCGCCTATCGTCTCCACATGAAAATCAGGAACAAAAAGCCCCATAAGCCAACATCCGGCAGTGACGAGGATAATAGCGATAAGAGTGCCAGGGAGTTTCTTTGAGATTTTGGGAGTCAAAGTTATGATGAGCAGCGACACTACGCCCACCGCCAACGTCATCCAGTCTATACGGTCGAAATTCTGAAGAAGCACTCTCCATTTTGAAAGGAATTCGCCGGGAAGATCCTTAAGGCCAAGTCCGAAAAAATCATTGATTTGAGTGGAAAAGATAGTGATGGCGATACCGGCCGTGAAGCCAACCACAATAGGATAAGGGATAAACTTAATGACAGTGCCGAGGCGAAACAACCCCATCAGCACCAGTATCATTCCGGCCATCACGGTGGCTATCGCCAGTCCGGTGAGTCCGAATTGCTGGATGATGCTATATACTATAACTATGAAAGCACCGGTAGGACCTCCGATCTGAACGGAATTGCCGCCGAGGGCGGATACAAGAAACCCTCCGATAATGGCTGTGATAAGGCCGATTGCAGGCGACACTCCGGAGGCGATGGCAAAAGCGATGGCAAGAGGAAGAGCCACGATGCCGACGACAATGCCTGCTATGAGATCGGCCTTGAATTTCTTTAAATCATAATTTTTCCACATTGAAAAAGCTTTCGGGTGGAAATCAATCTTTTTACTCAATGCATGATTCATAATACTAATCATTTAATGCATAATTATTTTACCTGTAGAGAATCGTAAGGGACTTTAGGAGCGTTAAGGACTTTAGGGCATTTAAGGGCGCTTCGGGGCTTCAGGAGCCTCAGGGCATCTTTATTTCAGGTGGGAGGCGTAGTCGAAAATGCGGTCAAATATACGGCGATCAAAGTCGGTGAGAGCAATACCGCGACGCGCCATGACACGCTCGGCGACTGTGAGGAATTTCTTGACAGGGACATCTACAAATCCTCCATTAGCACTTCCTTCCTGAAAACTGGGAACAAAGACTCTCGGGAACCCGGCTCCATAGATATTAACTCCCACACCAATCACGGTCGCGGTGTTGAGCATGACGTTTACTCCAAGTTTAGAGTGGTCGCCGATTATGGGTCCGCAGAACTGTAGGTCGGTGCGTGCGAAAGAATGAAGACGATAGTTCCAAAGACGGATTTTTGAATAGTCATTTTTCAGATTGGAGCAATTGACGCCGGCGCCAATATTACACCACTCCCCTACCACTGCGTTGCCGAGATATCCGTCATGAGCCTTATTGGAATATCCGAAGATTACGGAATTATCGACTTCACCACCCACCTTTACATAAGGACCGAAAGTGCTTCCGCCATAAAGTCTGGCACCCATCCGGGCCACCGAGTGGCGACAGAACGCGATAGGACCGCGCACGCAGCAACCTTCCATAATTGTGACATCCTTCCCTATATACACAGGGCCATCCTTGAGATTGAATGTAGTTCCTTCCACGTCAGCGCCCTCCTCAATGAAAATCATCGGACGCCCTTCCGAGTCGGTCAGATCTCCGATGACTTTATTAGACGAAGGAAGAGGCATGGAATCACGATCAGCGGTGATGCGACGATAATCCTCCACAAGAACCGCAGGATTCATGATAAATACGTCGTAGACATTGCGAAGACGACGAAGGTCTTCCTCAAATACATCACCAAAATTGCGGTCCTCAAGATCATTCCAACAGCCGTGGAATGCCAGCGGAAGAGACCCGCATACGATAGCCTGTCCATTTTTGAGCGACACTATCCTCGCCGCAATATCCGCATCGGGCACTACAGCGCCGGATACGAACAGCATCACTTCCGACTTGTCGTCGGGCTGGCCGAAACGTGCGCGGAGGAAATCAACAGGAAGAGCATGAATTTCTGCATCCGGAAGGAAAGAGGCCCATTTCTCCCGAATAGTGGTGATGCCTACCCTAAAGTCGCATATGGGGCGGGTGAATGAGAGCGGAAGGAGATCGTAGTGATCATCCTGATTGTCGAAGAGAACGATTTTCATATCAATACGTAAAATGAGGGTGCAAAATTAATTAAAAAATATTAAATTTGCAAATGAGGGATCGAGGGCGGAATCCGGCTAAGAGTGAATGAACAGTTTCGGGGCGTCGGATGTTATAAAGACAGAAAGCAAAATAAATTAGGGTCGAAAAAAGATCCTCAATAATATAAAAAATGAGCATCCTTATCGCCATAGGCGCGATACCTATCTGAAGATAAGGAGGCAACAATGGAATCGTTAAAACGCCGAGATTGAATCCCGGCGTTGATTTTTTATGTATTAAAGGGGAAATTTGGAATCAGAAGGGGTATCCGAGTGCGAGATGGAATGCGAAGGCATCCTTGAAAGCCACGTTGAAATAATGGGGGGTGCCGTTGGAATATGGAGTATGGAGCCCATATCCCATGTCGAGACGGACCACCAACATTCCAAGGTCGTAGCGAAGACCGATGCCGGTGCCGAGAGCAATATCCTTAAGGAAAGTCTTAGCCTCCAGTTTTCCGCCGGGACGAAGGGGATCATTTTTAAGCAGCCAGATATTACCGGCATCTATGAAAGCAGCCCCGTGAAGGTCGCCAACCAATGGGAAGCGATATTCCGTATTCAGTTCCAACTTAAAAGTACCGGTCTGGTCGAAATAACCATTGACAAGATCGCGCGGAGCCCGGTAACTTCCGGGACCAATAGAACGGACCGTGAACGCGCGAATTGAATTGGCGCCCCCTATATAGAATTGCTCGGAATAAGGCACCTCCTTGGAATTTCCGTAAGCATGGGCCGCACCAATCAGAACTCTTGAAACAATCCACTGGTCTTGCTTCGGGAACAAACGTCGGTTCCATACGAGCTGCACCTGCCCCTTAACGAACTGCGAGAACGGAGTGCCGAAGAGTTTCTTCTCCCCCTTCACCTTAGCCAGAGCATAAATCGCGTCAAACAAATTTCCGGCTTCGGTGAAAGAAGCTGTAAAAGTGATTTCATTGTTATGTTCTCGTTCAAACCAACGGTCGTAGGTGTAAGTATAGTTAAGCTGGGGGATAAACCGGCTTTCAAAACTCAAAGCCACGGCAGGATTCATAGCCATTACAGAATCAAAAGACTCAGTGGTGTGAATCAGTTTATTATAGGTAAGTTTGAATGGAGTGAACGAATTGACAGCATGTCGGGTCGCCCTCCACTCATATGTGATGCCCATGTTGTATTGAGCCATCATGAAATATTTAGGACGGTTGAGCACAGAGCCACCGAGGGATATGGTGGTCCAATTGAGATCCCGTTTCGATCTGGGTATGAACTTAGGAGCCAGAAGACGAGGGAAAGCGAGTGAAGTCTGAAGGCCGAATTCATAAGAATTAAACACATTCGAACGGTCGCGTCCGGTCTGCCATTCATAGTCGGCATTGAGCGATACTGAAAATTTCTCACCTCCGCCGAAGAGGTTATTATGCGAGAAAGACCCTATCAATCCCGGCCCGATATAAGAATTTGACTTAGAAGAGGCGTTCACTTCAAGCGACACCTCCATGGGCCTGTCATAACGACAAGTGATGAATACATCCATGAGAGGATTTTGAGAAGAAGTATCAGCCGCCACCGGCTGGATCCGGATATTGGAAAAAATGCCGAGGCGAGCAAGCCGCGTCTGCGTGCGGTCCATGTCGCGGACTGAGAAGACCCGCCCTTCCCTAAACGTGATGCACTCAGGGATAAGATTCTTTCGCAATTTCTGAGGACGCATCACGATGAGCTCTCCCCTATCGGTATGCAAAGTGTCGGGCGTACCATTCTCATAGGCCTCATTCCGCTCCAATATGGTCACTATATTGCGAGTGCGATATTTTAGCAGAGCAGCCTCAGGGAGATTATCGGCCAGGTTCAGACGGATTGCCACCGCATGAGGAGTGAGGAAAGTATCGGCCAAGAACTCGAGATATTCCGGACGGAAATAATAATATCCGCGGTTGCGCAAATTATTGGCAATTTCCACTCTCAAAGCGGAAAGGGAGTCGACACAAAACACCGACCCTTTCTGAAACCATACACTCTTTCGGGCGAGAGAATCGATAAAACCCTGTATTTTATCAGATTTTTTATTGAAATATTCGATAGTGTCTATCCTATACGGAGAAGAGACATTGAAAGTGTATGACATCGAAGCCTTCTTAGGATTTTTCTTATTTGGTATTTCCTCATAGGATGCAGTGGATCCGAAATAGCCATTGTTAGCCAAAATCCCCTCCACCATCTTCATTCTGGTGGGCGCCTTTACGTCGGAGACAAGTACAGGTTGCTCCACGAGTTTACGATAGAGCCATCCGTAGACACCTTTGGCGGAATCATTCCAATAATTATATACCCACAGACCGTAAGGAAACGGATAGCGAATGTAAGGAGTGATGAACGGAAGGGCATTGTTGGGTTTGACATCCACAGCCGATTTGAGTTCAGACACGAGAGCATCCGGAATTTTTTCATCACCCGTGGGATTAATCCTGACCTTCATTCCGGTGTAAAGCACCTCGTCATCGCCAAGGCGGCGGGTGGTGCTGCATGCTCCGGCTATCAACAATAACATGAAAGCAGCCATCAAACAAGCAGACGCTCCCTTGAAAGATCGCATGGAATTATTATTATTCATTTGAATCCTCCTTTCTTGAAACAGCCTTAGTGGTATCAGCAGTGGCAATCGGCTTAGGCGTCCTGAAATTGGTGATTTCGGAGAACCTGGCGAGTTTCCTCTTGAGAGAGACACCCACACCGGTCTCGGTGATTTCACCTTCAAGAACGCTTTCGAAACCGGTATGGCGGAAAAGGCGTGCATTAAGACTCATTATATTAGATTGCTTGATAATATATTCAAAGGCTATATCGCTGATAAGATTTTGCTGGAAATTCTCATCGGCAGAAGCATCAGTAGAATAATTACCGCCGACAATAATTTTAAACCTATTGTTGATGAGCGACTTCGACACTTGATAGGAATAAGAAGTATTGGTAGTAGTACTTCCATCGGCACCGGTCTGATATTGGTCGACGCCAAAATTAATATCCACTCCCTTCACGTTGTCGGCGAGGAAAGAATTGACAGTAGAAGAAAGGAAGCTATAAATAGAGTTAGTGGCCAGGTTAGAAGCGACCGTCTTTGAACCGGGACCGGTGTACATACCTGTGAGAAGCAGATTCATCGCTTGCTGCTGACGCTGATCGGCAGTCATCGACTGAAGTTCGTTGCTAATGCTGATATCATCGTCGGTAGAAAGGTCGAACAGGACGGAAGGAGCCGAAAGCGTATTGCCGATGTTGAGAGTGACGAGGAAGTTGACCAGACGTGTGTTTCCACTCATCTGCACACTCGCCTTGACCTGATCGGTGGCTTTAATGGAAAGCGCCGGATTCATGATGTCGCCATTCCACGTGATATGGCTGTTGCGGTCGAAATCAAATCCTTTCTTACCGATCACGGGTATGCTGTAATTTGCATATCCGCTACCGGTGAAAAGCGTGCCGTTGAGCTTCATATCCCCCACATAATTCTGGAAATAGTTGAGAGTTCCGGAAGGATTACATTCCACTTTGCCTTTGCCTCCCAGGTTGACAGTGACCTGAGTGCCCTGCGAGATAGTGGCCTGCGCGGTAATCCTCATAGCGAGCGATGACTTAATGGAATCGGCCTTCGCCACCTGGATCGAATCAGAGAAATTGACAAACTTCACCACGTCGTCGACAGACTGGCCGCCACTTATGGTATTGGAAGCCATCTCCATGCTGTAGGTGACGTCTGTGGTAGGAAGCACGTTGAGATTTGCATTTACATTCATCACAGACAACGATCCTTTGACCGAAGCATCCAGATCTACAAATAATTTTCCGGACACATCAGCGGTCCGGCTGTTGTTGCCGACGAGCTGCATATTGGAGGCCTTCGCATCCAAATCCACTTTAATATCCGACATACTTGAAGCGTCGACAGTGCCTTTTAGAGTGAGAGGATTCTTATTGACAGCGTACACACTGAATTCATGGAAATCCAATACATTGTCGGTCACCGTAATCGGTTCTTCCGAGAACCGGAACGTGGTGCCGAGCATATTCATGAATATGCCGACAGAATCACAGGCGATGCTTCCATTCAGCTTAGGCTGGGTAAAGCTGCCGCTCAGGCTCATGTCGCCATCAAGAGCTCCTGAGAGCTTCATAGACTGAGGCGGGAAGAACGGATTGGCAATATCAAGAGGGAACTTGGTAAGGATAAGCTTGAGCCGCTCCGCGATCATGCCCTTATTCGGGTCGACGGAATCAGGAGCAAGGACAAATTGCACGGCAGCCGCCTCGGCGCCATTGATAAGGAGACCTACCTTACCGGCACTTTTACCCTTATTTCCCATTCCGGCAGCGAGATTGAAATTGAAATCTCCGACACGCTTTTTCTCATAGTATAGATCATTGATGTCAAGCGTACCCTTGCCGACGAGCGCGCGTCCGGTGTAGCGCACATTGATATCGGAATTCACGTTAGCCTTCACCGGAGGGGCATTAAGGGCCATCTGCAAGAAATCTTCAACCTTGATATTCTTGAGATTCAGGTGCAGATTGTCCTGGCCTTTCTCATTTTTCTCGGTGCGGAGAAGGATGCTGCTTTCTGCACTCTGAGCCTCGAGATTAGCCTGAAGTTTCTTATTAGTGAGAGTGAAATCAATATAATTGTCAAGATTGAAGGTCCAGGGCAGATATGCAATAGTCGCCTTGAGAGGGGTGAAGCGCAATGACACCACCGAGTCAGCCACAGAAGCTGTGAAACCAAGACGATAGCCCAGTTTATTTTTTATATTATGCTGCATAAGATATGCAGACAGACGGTTTTCACCAAGATAACCGCTCATTCTCACATTTGCGAACTCATCTAAAGTGCCCGGGCGATTGCCGAGATGCACCACATAGTCGAGAAGCTTTCCACGCGATTTAAGATCTAATGTTATGGTGTCGAGTGTCAGCGAACCCGTATTAAGGGTATTGAGCGACAGGTTTCCGTTAATGATAGAATCTTTAGTCAATTTTAAATTAAAATCATCGAAGCTCATGCCGGTGGCAGCCATGAAGTCGGAAACTATTCCGGAACCGTCAACATCAGCCGTAAGATTGAACGGCGGGAGCTTGGCCTCAAGAGCCTCCACATCAAGATTTCTTTCCTTAATCAAAGCCGGCATCATGGCGGCTACGTCGGAAAATCCATCGACAACTCTCTTCAGGCCTACGGAAGAAAGGAATTCAAGGGAAGTGCCACGGGCATCAATGAGGCAACGGGTATCGTCGGCAGTAGACGCAAATTTCAAGTCGATACCATCAGGAATATCGATATCCTGATCGGGCATATGCCAATCTATATTCTCGGCATGAAGATCGACATCGTAGATCCAGGTGTGAGGGGAAGCATTGCCGTCAACCACAATGCGCGCACCGCCGTAGTTCTCGGTATCTGAAAAACCGAGGGCATGAAGATCGACGTTACGGATATCGGCATCAATATTCGCGGCATAATAATTGTCGGAAATCTTTCCGGAGCCATTTATATCGAAAGAAAGCAACGGATTAGGAGAGTTGGCCTTGATCAAAAAATCTTCGTCGCGAAGGGTTGCCAACAAAGTAATGTCTTTTATAGAGTGACCATTGTAGACAGCGCTTGACAGATCAAGACGGATATCGGTGTGCGCTCCATTTTTTTCAGGATTAAATCCGGCTCCATTGGCAGAGAGGGAAGCAGTGACGGGGCCGATGGTCTTATCACCGATGAAAGCACCGACATTCAAGTTTTTCACCGACGCATTGACAAGGTAACGTTCTGAATTCATCCCCACATGTCCGTCGGCGGCGAGATTTCCAAGAGATGTGGTCAATTTGAAATCAGCGGCATAATTTTCATGGTCGGCAGAAGCAGTGCCGACAATGTCGAGCGTCGGAATATTGACACCGCCAAGGTCTACAAAATTCTTGACAATACCCGGGCGGCTCAATTTGCCACCAAACTTAAGATTTGCCACCAAATTCTGTAAATCCAAAGCATTTTTAGCCTTTCCTGAAGCCTGCAGCGACAGATATCCCGGCAGCGCGATGTCAAATTTATTGATATCGGCATCGCCCAACGTGCCGCCGGCCTTAATTTGAGCTTCGAGAGGCGTAATCTCAGGCACTGCCGAAGTGTATGCCTTCAGATCGGGCATAAAGCTATTGATATCAGACATTCCAAGACTTGCATTGATGTCGACATCAAGTCCGGCATCAGGCAAGAACTCCAAAAGAGCGTTAGGAAGAGCTGCAGTAGCCTCTACATGCGAGAAAGGAGTCCGGATGTCAAAATTTTTCAGCATCATTCCTGTTGAATCCATCGAAAAGACACCCTTGCCTTCAGTAATTTTCAGTCCGCACTGTTCCATTCCCCTAAGATATGTGATAGGGAGCGAGATGGAGATTGCGCGATTGTAGAAATGTTCAAGCTCGATATCCAAAGCGGATACACGAATATCGTTGGCATCAAAGCCGTTGACCACCGGGGAATCTTCGACTGCATACCTGGCATTGAAATCAGATAGGGAAATGCGGTCAGCGACCACCGTAAAAGGGGGTGACGCCGGAGCAGTGGAATCAGTAGCAGGAGCCGGATGAGAATTGACATATTCCAGGGAAGGCGACAGCATCAGGGCATCTCCGTGAGCAGCTGTCACATCACCGATGCGGACAACGTTATCCCTCAGGTCGATCACCCCATCTTCCAATATCAGACTTGAAGTCTGAAACTTCAAAGTGTCGATAGTGGGGAGCATCGTCATCAAAAATGTCATATTCTCGATGTTGAGTTTGTTTGCCGTAATATAAAACGGAGTGGAAGTAGTATCCTGCGGTGTCGGCTTTGATTTCCAGACATCCATATTTATAAATACCTCTCCGTCGCGAAGTTTCGCTTCATTGAGCGAAATAGTGCTTGTCCTGATATCAGCGCCCGACTTGTCATCCACTTCAAGAAGGCCTGCCTTAATAGTCATCAGCATCGAAGAATCGGTCGACAGCATACGATAGTAAGCATCACGGAGCCGAAGTTTCTTTATCTGCACATCGAGGGAGAGGAGGGGACGGAGTTTCACGTCGACAATAGCCTCACGGGCCATTACCATAGTGTCGCCGGAGGCTTCTATCACGCTGACACCTGAAAGAGACAGATCGACAGGGAATTTAAGACGCAATTTATCAATACCGATCTTCATTCCGGTCTTGTCTGCCACCATCTTTGTAGCAGTCTTGACAGCGAAGTCCTGTACAAACGGGATATAAAGAAGAACGGGAATCAGAAGAATGACAATTATCAAACATCCGATCACCTTCAGGGGGCGCCGGATCCAAGGATTCCGGATCAAATGCCTTTTACGCGCTTTAATGTCAGCGGGGGCAGCCTGATCAGTATTAGCATCGGGCTGTTGCGAAATATTTGGACTCTCCTTTGATTGCATCTGAAGTTGTTTAAACTTATTTTGATATTATCTCGCTTTTATCATATCATTAATTTTTGCGAGCTACTTATAGTTTATATTCTTTGTAACAACATCTGATTTTTTATAGTTTAAGAAATGTCAAAAAAAATTAAAATATTATCATAAAGGTAAAGGAGCGCCATCTCAAAATTTCAGATAAGAAATGATATGGAATCGTCCAGAATATGCTACATAACATATATTTTTATTTGGCTAAGAGTTTGGAAAATTGTAATTTTACGGCCGAAAGGTTAAAAGTGTAGTTTTTACACTCAATATTGTCATTGTTTTTATTGTTGCCATCGGAATAGATGAAAACTGCGAAAACTATAAAACATAATATCATGATTAAAGCAACCAAAACATTAATGTTAGGAGCCGGAGTGCTGATGGCACTTACCGCCTGCAACACCAAGGAGACTACCCGGACTACACTATCGGGGCTTGATCCCGAAAATTTCGTGAGCGAATATGAAGGAAAGGCCACGGCACTCTACACGCTTAAGAACGCCAACGGTATGGAAGTGTGCGTGACAAACTTCGGCGGACGTATCGTATCCGTAATGGTGCCTGACCGCAACGGAGATTTCAAAGATGTAGTACTTGGATTTGACAGCGTACAGGCATATTTCCCACAGAACAACCAGACAGATTTCGGAGCATCTATCGGACGCTACGCCAATCGAATCAACCAAGGGAGAATAGTGATCGACGGTGATACAATCCAGCTACCGACCAACAATTTCGGCCATTGCCTGCACGGAGGTCCTTCAGGCTGGCAATACAAAGTATATGATGCAAATCAGTTGAATGACTCCACACTGATACTGACGATAGAGAGTCCGGACGGTGACAATAACTTCCCGGGCAATGTAAAAGCTGAAGTGACCTATACACTGCTCAGCGACAACGCCATCGATATAGCCTACAAAGCGACTACCGACAAGACAACCGTCATAAACATGACAAACCACTCTTATTTCAACCTTAACGGAGATCCCAACGAGCCTATCACCAACAATATCCTGACAGTGAATGCCGCCCGCTACACTCCCGTGGACTCTACATATATGACAACCGGCGAGATTCTTGAGGTGAAAGACACTCCAATGGACTTCACTGTAGCCAAGGTCGTGGGTGAAGATATCGAGAAATTTGATTTTGTTCAGATTAAGAACGGCAATGGATATGACCACAACTGGGTATTGGACGCAGCGGGCGACGACAGCCAGATAGCAGCCACTCTCTTATCTCCGGCGACAGGCATTCAACTTGACGTCTACACCAACGAGCCGGGCATCCAGGTGTATTCAGGCAACTTCCTCGATGGCACTCTGACAGGGAAGCATGGCATCGTCTACAAGCAGAGAACAGGCATATGCCTTGAGACTCAGAAATATCCGGACACCCCCAACAAGCCTGAATGGCCTTCAGCATGGCTTAACCCAGGCGAGACTTACAATAGCCACTGCGTATTTAAATTCTCAACAGTGAAATAATTAAAATTAGTCTAATTGGGCTAATTAGACTAATAGGACTAATTAGGCTAATTAGACTAATCTTCATAAGAAAGACAACATAACAACTTAATAAATCTAAACAATCATGGCATTATTAGACTGGATAGTGGTCGGGATATTCGCATTAGCTCTGATCGGCATCATCCTTTGGGTGATGAAGCAGAAGCAAGATAACGCCGGCGACTACTTCCTCGGTGGCAAAGACGCCACATGGATCGCAATCGGTGCATCAATCTTTGCATCAAACATCGGATCAGAACACCTTATCGGGCTTGCCGGTTCAGGCGCATCAAGCGGAATGGCAATGGCTCATTGGGAAATTCAAGGCTGGATGATCCTTCTTCTCGGTTGGGTATTCGTGCCTTTCTACAGCCGATCGATGGTGATCACCATGCCGGAATTCCTTGAAAAACGCTATAATCCGGCATCACGTACCATCCTTTCCGTGATCTCACTCATCAGCTACGTGCTTACCAAGGTGGCAGTTACAGTTTATGCGGGAGGCTTGGTGTTCCAGCAGGTATTCGGCATAGAAAGCCTGTGGGGAATCGACTTTTTCTGGATTGCGGCCATCGGACTCGTATTAATCACAGCGCTCTACACCATCTTCGGAGGTATGAAATCAGTGCTCTACACCTCAGTGCTCCAGACACCTATCCTGCTTCTGGGATCTTTAATCATCCTGGTTCTCGGACTAAAGGAACTCGGAGGTTGGGACGAGATGATGCGCATCTGTTCGGAAGTAAAGGTGAATGAATATGGCGACTCCATGGTCAATCTAATCCGCGACAACAATGACCCGCAATATCCATGGCTCGGAGCATTGATAGGATCAGCAGTAATCGGTTTCTGGTATTGGTGTACCGACCAGTTCATCGTGCAGCGTGTGCTTTCAGGACGCGATGAAAAGCAGGCTCGCCGAGGCACAATCTTCGGCGCTTACCTGAAACTTCTCCCGGTGTTCCTTTTCCTCATCCCCGGAATGATTGCATTTGCACTTCATCAGCAGCTCGGAAGCTTCCTCCCGTTGACACCGGAAGGACTGCCCAACTCAGACGCCGCATTCCCAACTCTTGTGGCGAAACTTCTTCCTGCAGGTGTGAAAGGACTTATCGTATGCGGTATCCTTGCAGCCCTAATGTCATCTCTGGCGTCACTGTTCAACTCATCAGCCGCCCTCTTCACAATCGACTTCTATCAGCGCTTCAAACCGGACACTGACCAGAAGAAACTTGTGAAGATCGGTCAGGCAGCCACAGTTGTCATCGTAATCTTAGGTATTCTTTGGATTCCAGTGATGCGTTCCGTAGGGGATGTGCTTTATCTCTATCTGCAGGATGTGCAATCTGTTCTTGCACCGGGCATAGCAGCAGCATTCCTCTTGGGAGTGACATGGAAACGAGCTACTCCCCAGGGCGGCATGTGGGGTCTGATCGCAGGTCTGGCCATCGGCATCACACGTCTTGGAGCAAAAGTGTATTACAGCAACATCGGAGCTGCCGCTGACGGAGGATCCTGGTTCCAATGGCTTTTCTTCGATACCAACTGGCTTTTCTTCTGCGGCTGGATGCTCGTGTTCTGCCTGGCGGTGATTTTCGTAGTGAGCATGTTTACAAAGGCTCAGGAAGAAGACAAGATCAAGGGCTTGGTATTTGGGACATCCACACCTGAGCAGCGTGAAGTGACCCGTGCAAGCTGGGATAAGTGGGATGTGATCCACTCATGCATCATTCTTGCCATCACGGCTGCGTTCTATTGGTATTTCTGGTAATTCTAATTTTTAAACTTATGGAGAGCCAAAATCATTATTATTATCAGGAGCATGCCCGCCACTTCGTGAGTGTGGACTGCGTGATTTTCGGGCTCCATGACAGCAAGCTAAACATTCTTCTCATCAAGCGACGCATGATGCCCGGAAAGGATAAGTGGTCGCTGATGGGTGGATTTGTCGAAGAGAATGAATCACTTGATGATGCGGCAAAGCGTGTGCTTCATCAACTGACCGGTCTTGAAGACATCTATATGGACCAGGTGGGCGCTTTCGGAGATCTTGACCGGGATCCCGGCGCAAGGGTCATTTCCATTGCCTATTGCGCGCTTCTGAATTTCGATGATCAGGATCATCAGAGGGTGACTGACAACAATGCTCATTGGATACCTCTTGACGAGATGCCGGAACTCTTTTTCGATCATCCCAAGATAGTTGAAAAAGCTTTAGGACATCTTAGGCAGCAAGTGCACGGCAAGTCCATCGTGTTCCGATTTCTGCCGGAATTATTCACGTTGAGTCAGCTCCAAGCGGTATATGAAGCCATTCTCGGAGAAAAACTCGACAAAAGAAACTTCAGGAAGCGGATGATGGAAGGATCTGTGCTTGAAAAGACCGAACTTATTGACAAGAGCAACTCAAAGAGAGGAGCGACATTGTATAAATTGAGAATTAAAAATTGAGAATCGAGAATTTTTCTCAGATCAAAAAATCTTTAGATATGCTGGAGAAACTAAAAGAAGAAGTATATAAGGCCAATATGGACCTCGTGAAGCACGGACTCGTGATCTTCACATGGGGAAATGTGTCGGGTATCGACCGCGATAAGGGCTTGGTAGTGATAAAGCCGAGCGGCGTGGATTATGAAGTGATGAAGCCCGAAGATATGGTTGTGGTCGACCTTCAAGGAAATGTAGTGGAAGGACAGTTGAAACCATCCAGCGACACTCCGACTCATTTAGCAATCTATAGGGCTTGGCCTGAAGTGGGCGGCGTGGTGCATACACATTCCACCTTTGCCACAGGATGGAGTCAGGCAGGTCTTGACATACCCAATATTGGCACCACACATGCAGATTATTTCCACGAAGCTATACCCTGCACTTCTGACATGACCGAAGCGGAAGTGAACGGCGCATACGAATTGGAAACGGGGAATGTCATCATCAAGCGATTTGAAGGGATGAATCCTATGCATACACCGGGCGTGCTGGTAAAAAATCATGGACCGTTTGCCTGGGGCAAGGATCCGCATGATGCAGTTCATAATGCAGTGGTGATGGAGCAGGTGGCCAAGATGGCAAGTATTGCCTTCGCAGCAAACCCTGACCTGACCATGAATCCGCTGCTGGTAGAGAAGCACTTCAACCGTAAGCACGGACCTAATGCTTATTATGGACAGAGATAATTCTTAATTTAGAATTTAGAATTTAGAATTTAGAATTTAGAATTGAGAATTATTTCTGAGGGATCTGAGGACTGGAAAGAAGTAAAAATTTAAAACTTAAATAAAATGTACGAGAATTTGGAAATATGGTGGGTAACTGGCGCTCAGTTGCTCTATGGAGGTGACGCAGTCGTAGCAGTAGACGCTCACTCAAAAGAAATGGTAGACGGACTTAACAATTCCGGCCGCCTGCCAATCAAGGTGGTATATAAGGGTACGGCAAACTCATCAAAGGAGGTAGAGAATGTGATGAAAGCAGCCAACAATGATCCTAAGTGCGTAGGTATCATCACATGGATGCATACCTTCTCACCGGCCAAGATGTGGATCCACGGTCTGCAGGCACTGCGCAAACCACTCCTCCACTTCCACACACAATATAACGCAGAGATTCCATGGGACACCATGGACATGGACTTCATGAATCTTAACCAGAGCGCGCATGGCGACCGGGAATTCGGCCATATCTGCGCGCGCATGAACGTACGCCGCAAAGTAGTGGTAGGCTATTGGAAAGACGCAAATACCCAGGACCGCATTGCCGTTTGGCAGCGCGTGGCAGCAGCATGGGCTGACGCA
The DNA here is from genome assembly GCA_947174515.1 of uncultured Porphyromonadaceae bacterium. GTDB lineage: Bacteria > Bacteroidota > Bacteroidia > Bacteroidales > Muribaculaceae > Lepagella. The sequence continues at coordinate 2,666 of CAMWJD010000034.1, read as the reverse complement.
CAGGATATGCTTGTGCTTCGTTTCGGCGACCAGATGAACAACGTGGCTGTAACAGACGGAGACAAGGTGGATGCTGAAATGCAACTCGGCTATCACGTAGATTATTGCCCGGTAAGCGAACTTATGGAGCACTACAAGAAAGTAAGCGACGAAGACACCAAGGCCCTTATGGATGTTTACTTTAAGGAATATGCACACGATGCGGCTCTTGAAGACGCGTCGACAGATGGCTACAAGTCAGTTTACGAGGCAGCCAAGGCAGAACTCGCACTTCGCAGCATTCTGAAGGAGAAGGGAGCAAAAGCCTTCACCACCAACTTCGACGACCTCGGCACAAATGACATCAACGATCCAAACTTCGTAGGTTTCGACCAGATTCCGGGTCTTGCATCTCAGCGCTTGATGGCAGAAGGCATCGGTTTCGGAGCTGAAGGCGACTGGAAATCAGCCGCTCTATACCGTACACTCTGGTATATGAGCCAAGGTCTGGGCAAAGGATGCTCATTCCTTGAAGACTACACACTCAACTTCGACGGAGCCAACAGCTCAATCCTTCAGGCACACATGCTTGAGGTGTGCCCGCTCATCGCTGAAGAAAAGCCCCGCCTGGAAGTTCATTTCCTCGGCATCGGAATTCGCAAGGCTCAGACAGCACGCCTCGTATTCACTTCAAAACCCGGCGAGGGCATCACTGCAACTGTGATTGACCTTGGCAACCGTTTCCGTCTGATAGTAAACGATGTGGAGTGCATCAAGTCAAAGCCGCTTCCGAAGCTTCCTGTAGCATCCGCTCTCTGGATTCCGAAGCCTAACTTCGAGATCGGCGCAGGCGCATGGATCATGGCCGGAGGCACACATCACTCCTGCTTCTCCTACGACATAACTCCCGAATATTGGGAAGACTATGCTGAGATGGCAGGCATCGAGATGGTGCGCATCGACAATGACACCACTATGCAGGGATTCAAGAGAGAACTTCGCTATAATGATGTGTATTATATGCTGAATAAGTAAACAGTTTAATAAGTCTAAGGGGTTTAAGAGGTTTAAGAGATTTATGGAGATGATCCCAACGGGCATCCATACCCTACGCATAAACCTTTTAAACTCCTTAAACATCTAAACCATACACTAATGCCTGAAAAAATAAAACAGACAATTGAGGAAGGTAAAGCCATTCTCGGCATAGAGTTTGGCTCTACCCGAATCAAAGCCGTTCTCATTGACGAGAACAACAACCCCATCGCCCAGGGGAGTCATGACTGGGAAAACCAACTTGTCAACAACCTTTGGACGTATAGTCTTGAAGCCATATGGTTTGGACTTCAGGACTGCTATCGTGATCTTCGTGAAAATGTGAAGGCTAAATATGGAGTCGAGATAAAGAAATTGGCTTCTATCGGCATAAGCGCCATGATGCACGGCTATATGCCATTTGATAAAGAAGGCAGGATGCTTGCGCCTTTCCGCACATGGCGCAACACCAACACAGGTGAAGCAGCAGCAATACTCTCAAAAGAATTTGACTACAACATACCTCTGCGCTGGAGCATCTCACACCTCTATCAAGCAATCCTGAACGGAGAAGAACATGTGAGAGACCTTTCATTCCTTACCACACTCGCCGGATACATCCACTGGCAACTCACCGGCGAGAAAGTGATCGGCATAGGAGACGGAAGCGGGATGCTTCCCGTGGATCCTGAGACAAAGAACTACAATGCCAACATGGTAGAGAAATTCGACAGCATGATAGCCGATAAGAATTTCGACTGGAAACTTGAGGATGTGCTTCCTAAGATTCTCGTGGCAGGTGAAAATGCCGGCTACCTGACAGATGAAGGAGCGAAGCATCTTGACATTTCAGGCAATCTGGAAGGAGGCGCGCCGCTATGTCCGCCTGAAGGAGACGCCGGAACAGGAATGGTAGCCACCAATGCTGTAAAGCAAAGGACAGGCAACGTATCGGCCGGCACTTCCTCTTTCTCCATGATAGTGCTTGAAAAGGAACTGAGCCGTCCCTACGAAATGATCGACATGGTGACCACTCCTGATGGCAGCCTCGTGGCCATGGTGCATTGCAACAACTGCACTTCTGACCTCAACGCATGGGTAGGGATCTTCCGTGAATATACAGAATTGCTTGGAGTGCCGGTAGATATGAACGAAATATTCGGCAAACTTTATAACAATGCACTCAATGGCGATCCGGATTGCGGAGGACTCGTTTCTTACAACTATTTCTCAGGAGAACCCATCACCGGTATGAATGAGGGTCGGCCATTGTTTGTTCGCTCAGTGGCTAACCGCTTCAATCTTGCCAACTTCATGCGCGCCAACCTGAACGCAGCCGTGGCTTGCTTGAAAATCGGCAATGATATCCTTTTTGAAAAAGAAAAAATCAAGGTAGATCGCATCACCGGTCATGGCGGACTGTTCAAGACACCGGGTGTAGGGCAACGAATACTCGCAGCGGCTCTCAATTCTCCTATTTCCGTGATGGAGACGGCAGGAGAAGGGGGCGCATGGGGAATGGCATTGCTCGCCGGATATCTGGTGAATAATGTCAATGACCGCAATCTCGCCGATTATCTTGAAATGGAAGTATTCGATGGCAATACGGGCACCAGCATCACACCGACAGAAGAAGATGTGGAAGGATTCAA